>DASSNZ010000210.1:0-6554 GCA_035701135.1 Verrucomicrobiia bacterium | reverse complement strand
CCGCCCACGCCCGC
Organism: Verrucomicrobiia bacterium; assembly: GCA_035701135.1. Classification (GTDB taxonomy): domain Bacteria; phylum Verrucomicrobiota; class Verrucomicrobiia; order Limisphaerales; family DASXHY01; genus DASXHY01. The sequence goes on along the minus strand of DASSNZ010000210.1, from coordinate 6,540 downwards.
GATTCCATCGCATTCCTACGTGTTGGGCACCGCCGAACGTCCCGCCGACATCGCGCGGCGCTATGGAGTTTCATTGAGCGCCATGAGAGACGCGAATCCGGGCGTGGATTTAAGCACGCTGAAGCCGGGCGATACGATTGCCGTGCCCAACGTGCCGCCGCCGAAGCTTCGCGTAAAATGACCGTTGAATTTGCGCCGCACGGGACGATATTGGTTTGGAAAGGGATTGGTTATGAATAGAACGTCTGTCGCACTGTTCCCGAACGCGGTCTCGGCCGAACCGCTGAAAACCCGTCTGGTTCAAAACGGAATTCCGGCCGAAATTCACGATGAACTTCGATTGGCAAATTTCTGGTATGTTTCCAAACCCGGCGCGGGCGTGCGGATTGAAGTTCCCACCGAACAATTCCCCAGGGCCTACCGGCTGTTGCTGCAATGGGACGCGGCGGAAGGCGCGTTGCGCGACGCAATCCGGTGTCCCGAATGCGGATCGTTGCGCGTGGATTATCCGCAATTTACGAGGAAATTTTTCATTCCCAATCTCGTAATTGGAATTCTTGCAACAATCGCGCGAGTGCCGAAGGAATATTATTGTCAGGACTGCCATTTCACCTGGCCGAAAGCAGGAACAAAGAAATCCCATTTGCGTCCGCACATGGCGCCTTATTATTTCATCGAAGGCGTGGAACAAACAAAAGGCCCGACGCAAGCGCACGCGCATTGAGGAGTTTGTCAGCGATTCGGATTCGCAGCGACCTTGTTATCAACACCGCTTTAAATCTCTCGAGAAAACCAGAATGCCTGTTCCGGCAATCAAGCAGGCAAGGACATCACTATAAAAAGGAAATGGCGGAAGCGACAGTCGCAAACCGTGAATAAGCAAAATGAAACCTTCCACCAAAATTAAAGAACCAAACCAGGGAATCGCCGCACGAAACTTTTCAGGCCAGATTGCCAGAATCAAATACCAGGCTCCGAGCATCGCGAATATTCCAGCCGCCATTCTCAGCCAGTAATCAAGCATCGGATCATACGCGATTGGATTTGCGCCGAGTCCCTCCAAAAATTTTTCCGCCTTCGACCAGCTGATAAATATTCCAATGGCGGAAACACCCCAGGCTAACGCGGAAAAGCCGAGAAATAATCTCAAGAGCCGGAGTCGCATGGAAACGTGTGGTTCGATTCATAAAAATTACCGCCGCTAGATTGCGCAAGTCCAGATTTGAATTCAGCGAAAGCATTTGCGCATTTTCGTTTCCGGCGTCGGCAAATTCTTTTATCCTGCTTTCGTGTCAAATTTAATCGCCATCGTCGGACGGCCCAATGTCGGCAAGTCCGCGCTGTTCAATCGCATCGTTGGAAAACGCATCGCGATTGTTCACGACCAGCCCGGCGTCACGCGCGACCGCGTCAGCGCCGAAGCCGAGTGGCGCGGTCGTCCATTCACGCTCGTGGACACCGGCGGAATCGGTCTGTTGCGACGCGAAAAATCCACGGACGTGATTACCAAAGCGGCGATTGACCAGGTGAACCTCGCGATTGACGCGGCGAACGTGATTATTCTCGTCGTGAATGTGCAGGAAGGAATTGTTCCGCTGGATCGCGAAGTCGCGCAACTCCTGCATCGCGGCGGAAAATCCGTGCTCGTGGCCGTCAACAAAGTGGATGCGTTTCACGCGGAAGCCGGTTTGGATGAATTTTCCGAATTGGGTTTTGAAAAAATGTTTCCGGTCAGCGCGATTCACGGCGAAGGCATTGAACTGCTGATGAATGCGGCGGCTGCGTTGCTTACAAAAATTTCAAGTCCAGAGTTTCGAGTTTCGGATTCCGAGTTTCGAATTTCAGAAGGCGCGGATGAATCGAAACAACTCGAAACCCAAAACGCGAAACCCGAAACTCCCTTAAAGCTCGCCATCGTCGGCCGGCCGAACGTTGGAAAATCTTCGATCATTAACGCGCTCACCAGATCCGAACGTGTGATTGTCAGCGATATTCCCGGCACAACGCGCGACGCGGTGGATGTGCCGTTGGAAATTGAAACGGAAGGCCGGCGCGAAAAATATATTTTGATTGATACCGCGGGAATGCGCAAAACGCGGCGCGTAAATGATTCCATCGAGTTCTTCAGCGTGAAACGTTCGGAGGATTCCATCGCGCGCTGCGACATCGCGATTCTCGTGCTGGACGCCGAATCGGGAATTCTCGAGCAGGACAAGAAGGTGGCGGACAAAATTGTCGAAGAACGCCGCGCGTGCATCGTCGTCGTGAATAAATGGGACCTGGTCGCCGACGCCGTTCGCAAAGCGCGCGAGGAGGAAATCGAGCGTCGCCGGAAAAAAAATCGCGGCTCGCGCGAACTCATGACAACGCTTTCGGATTTCGGCGAATGGGTTCAGGAGAAACTTTTCTTTTTGGATTACGCGCCGGTAATTTTCACTTCGGCGAAATCCGGTTTTCATCTGGATCGCCTGCTTGAAGCGGTTCGTTACGTGGCCGCGCAATTGCAGCAGAAAATTCCGACGGCGATTCTGAATCGCACATTGCAGGACGCCGTGGAACGACGCCAGCCGATCAGTTCGGTTGGCCATCGGCTGAAATTTTATTACGCCACGCAGGTGAAACTTTCGCCGCCGACTTTTTTGCTGTTCGTCAATCGCGACGAATTATTTTCCGACCCGTACAAAAAACATCTCGCCAATCAATTGCGCGCGTCGTTTGGTTACGAAGGATGTCCGTTGATTCTCGTGCCAAAAGCGCGGCCGCAAACAATTCAGCCGATTCGGAAATTCAAGCCGCATCGCGAAAATACAGAGCGCCATCCGGCTCGCGGAAAAATGCGAATGCGAAAAGGAAAAAAATAATTGCGAGGAGGTTTCGCTCGTGAGCCGCGAAATTGCGATGAGCGAGAAGCCTTCAAGCCATTTCACGAAGCCGAAAATTTGTATTTTACCGTTTTTTTCGGTTAAGTTTTCAATGATCAAAAAGACGGCGAATTCTGTTATCCACATTGAATTATTCACCGCTGGGAATAAGTTGTGAAAAACTCGCGTTTTTCCGAGCGAATTTACGGGTTTTTTGGAAGCGAACAACTTGCCGGTAAATTTTTTCAGATTTTTCTTGTTACCCCTATTTGTAGTGATAGAGTTTTTTCGTTCCCCCACTAATTGGGGTTTTCGGGTCTCCGCGAAGATGCCGAAATCATTGAAAATTTGCCGGAATTGCCGTAAAAACCGTTTGCCTTTGAGATCGGTCAAAGAAGAACAAAAACCACTCGGAAAGTTGAGGAAAAATCATGATAGACGCACGTGAGGAAGTTTTGCCTTCTGCACCCAAACAGCACCGCCATCGCCCGGCCCGAGTGACCGGCGCGCGCGGATCGAAATCCAGCGCCGCTCCGTCTCAAAAGACTTTGCGGATTGAACGCGTTTTCAGCGACGCCAAAACCAAACCGTTCGATCAGATCGAATGGGAAAAACGCATCGCCGAAATCACCGACGATGCCGGCAAAGTCATTTTCAAACAGGAAGGCGTTGAAGTTCCGAAATCGTGGTCGCAGCTCGCCACCAAAGTCGTGGTTTCCAAATATTTTTACGGCGAGCAAAACACGTCCGAGCGCGAAACGTCCGTCAAACAGCTTATTCATCGCATCTGCCGCACGATTGCCGATTGGGGCGTCAAGGACGGTTATTTCAGCAAGGCGGATGGCGAAGTGTTTTACGATGAATTGACCTGGTTGTGCGTGAACCAATATGGCGCGTTCAATTCGCCGGTCTGGTTTAACGTCGGCCTGTTCCATCAATACGGCGTCGGCAAAAATTCCGGGAAAGGCAACTGGGTTTACAATCGCAAAACCGGCGAAGCCCAACGCGCTTCCACGCAATACGAATTTCCCCAGACCAGCGCGTGCTTCATTCAATCGGTCGAGGACAACATGGAATCCATCATGCGCCTCGCATCGAGCGAAGCCATGTTGTTCAAATTCGGTTCCGGCACCGGCACCGATCTTTCTCCGATTCGTTCCAGCAAGGAAAAACTTTCCGGCGGCGGACGCCCCAGCGGGCCGATGTCGTTCCTGAAAGTTTACGATCAGGTCGCAAACGTCGTGAAATCCGGCGGCAAAACCCGTCGCGCCGCCAAGATGAATACGCTGCGCGACTGGCACGGCGATATTGAAGAATTCATTGACGCCAAACAGAAAGAGGAGAAGAAAGCCTGGGCGTTGATCGAGCAGGGTTACGACGGTTCCTACAACGGCGATGCCTATGGCAGCGTGATGTACCAGAATGAAAATCTTTCCGTCCGCGCCAGCGACGAATTCATGCAGGCCGCCGTGGACGGCAAAGAATGGTGGACGCGTTCGGTCGTCAACGGAAAACCGCTTCAGAAAAAAGACGCGAGCACGTTGCTCAACAAAATCGCGGAAGGCACCTGGATTTGCGGCGACCCGGGAATGCAATACGACGGCCCGATTCAAAAATGGCACACGTGCAAAGGCACCGAGCCGATTCATTCCACCAATCCTTGTTCCGAATACGTTTTCATCAACAACACCGCGTGCAATCTCGCGTCGCTGAACCTGATGAAATTCAAACGCGAAGACGGCACGTTCGACGCCGAACGATTCAAAGCCGCCGTTCGCGTTTTCATCACCGCGCAGGAAATTCTCGTGGACAACGCGAGCTACCCGACAAAAGACATCGCGGAAAATTCCCACATTTTCCGCACGCTCGGCCTGGGCTACGCCAATCTCGGCTCGCTCATCATGAGCTACGGTCTGCCGTATGATTCCGACGAAGGCCGCGCGCTGGCCGGCGCGATTACCGCGATCATGACCGGACACGCCTACGAACAAAGCGCGGAAATCGCCGGAGCCATCGGCGCATTTCCCGGTTATCACGATTCCCGCTGCGCGCACGTTTCCAAACCGCTCGCCAAAGATAATGTCGCGCCGACGCTCGACGTCATCCGGCAGCATCGCAACGCCGTGGAAGCGATTCAGCCGAGCGAGGAATTCAATTATTTGAAGGATGAAGCGCGCTCGTGCTGGAACCACGCGTTGGAGCGCGGTCAAAAATTCGGCTATCGCAACGCGCAAGTGACTGTTCTCGCGCCGACCGGCACGATTGCGTTTCTCATGGATTGCGATACCACCGGCGTCGAACCCGACATCGCGCTGGTGAAATACAAATTGCTCGCCGGCGGCGGGATGTTGAAAATCGTCAATCGCGGCGTCGCCCAGGCGCTTCAACGACTCGGCTACAGCGCGAATGAAATTGAAAACATCATCGCGCATATCGAAAAGCACGACACGATTGAAGATGTCGAGGACGAAGGAAAAACTCTTCGCAGCGGTTTGAAACCGGAACATTTGCCCGTGTTCGATTGCGCGTTCAAAGCTTACAAAGGCAAACGCAGCATTCATTATCTCGCGCACCTGAAAATGATGGGCGCGGCGCAGCCGTTTATCAGCGGCGCAATTTCCAAAACCGTCAACATGCCGAACGAAAGCACGGTTGCCGACATCCGCGACGCCTACGTTCAGGCGTGGAAAATGGGACTCAAATGCGTGGCGATTTATCGCGACGGCTCGAAACGCTCGCAACCGTTGAACACGCGCAAAACCAACGAAGGCGGCGACAAAACTTCCGCCGGCAATTCAACGCTCGACGAACGCATCGGCGAACTTGAAGCCGAATTGGCAAAATTGCGCGGCGAATCCGGCAAACCTTTGCGCCGCCGTCTCAGTGACACGCGCACCGCGATCACGCACAAATTCGACATCGCGGGACACGAAGGCTACCTCACCGTCGGTTTGTTTGAAGACGGCCAGCCCGGCGAATTGTTCATCACGATGGCGAAAGAAGGTTCAACCATCGGCGGATTGATGGACACCATCGGCACCTTGACCAGCATGGCGTTGCAATACGGCGTGCCGCTCGAAACGTTGTTGAAAAAATTCGCGCACCAGAGATTCGAGCCGAGCGGTTTCACGAAAAATCCGGAAATCCGCAACGCATCGTCCATCATTGATTACGTTTTCCGCTGGCTCGCGCTGCAATTCATTCCCGGCTATCGCGAAGCGAACGCGGTGAATCGCCAGCCGGAACTCGCAATGCCCGGTTTGCTTGAAGAAGTGAAACGGAAAATCAACCGGCCCGTTCCCGAACTGGCGATTTCCGACGACAGCGACGTTCTCGACGTGAAATCCGGCAATGGAAATGGCAACGGCCGAAAACATGCGCCGCGCGGCGAAAGGGTCATCAAAAGCCTGAGCGATTCCGTCGCGCATTTCCAACAGGACGCGCCGACCTGCCCAAGCTGCGGCCATGTCGCCGTGCGAAACGGCGCGTGTTACAAATGCCTGAACTGCGGCGAGAGTTTGGGCTGCTCGTAAAAAATTCCTTCGCATTATTTCCGCAGGCCCGGAATTTAATGATTCCGGGCCTTTTGACTTTTCGGGATTTTTCCCTCACGAATTTCCCGGCGTGACGAAGAAAAACGCCAATCCCAACAAAACGTAAACCGCGACAAGCAGAAGTC
>DASSNZ010000209.1:0-4922 GCA_035701135.1 Verrucomicrobiia bacterium | reverse complement strand
GGAGTTGACAGTTCGTCTACCATAAACAGCGAAACATACCGTGAGTCACTGACCTTCACCTCCGGTGTCTTTTTCCCATGATGCAACGGGCGGGCCGTCGGAAATCCAATTTGCGCTCTTCCTAAATCCGGTATATTGGCGGAGAAATGGACACCGGATTGCAGCCAAAAAAAACGGAAACCGCGAAATGCGTGGCGCGTTCCGTTCTCGACGCGCTTCGGTCCGAACCGTCGCTCGAAGCGGTGACGATCAATCCCTCGCGCCAGACCGTTTCCGTCGCGACGCTGGGCAAAACCGACGAATCGCGCCTTTTGAAAATGATTTCCGGAAGTTTGCAATCCGCTTGCGAGAAAGGGCGTGATTCGACCTGCACGTTGTTGAAAGGCAAGACCGATTGCCGAACCTGCGAAATGCCGCTCTCGGAAAACGAGCGCCGCCGCATTACGATTCAGCACAGCGGCGAAACCACAACCATTGCCCGCGTGACCTGTCCCACCGCGCCGAAATTCTGGCGCTGGCGCGATCTTCCGTTTCCAAAAGTCGCGCCGCGCGATGTCGAATTTCTCGAAGACCCGGACCATCTCGACGAGCACATCAACGAATGGAAACCGCAACTGGCCGCCGCGATTTTGTGCGGCCTGTGCGGATTGATCGCGCATTTTTTTCGAGCGCAACCGTGGTCGGTCGTCGCGTATGTTTTTGCTTACATTGCCGGCGGATGGTTTACGGCGGGCGAAGTCCGGGAACGGCTTCAACAGCGGACCATTGATGTGCATTTTCTGATGCTCGCCGTCGCGGTCGGAAGCGCGAGCATCGGCGCATGGGGCGAAGGCGCGACATTGTTGTTTTTATTTTCCCTGTCAGGCGCGTTGGAACACTTCGCTTTGGGCCGGACGCAAAAGGAAATTCGCTCGCTGTTTCGCGAAGCGCCGAAAGTCGCCACGGTTTTGGATGAACAGGATGTCGAAAGCGAAATTCCGGTGGAGCAATTGCGCCCGGGAATGCGGCTGCTCATCAAGCCCGGCGCGCAATTTCCCGTGGATGCCGAAATTGTGAAGGGCAAAACCGCCGCGGACGAATCGAATCTCACTGGCGAAGCAACGCCCGTGGATAAAGCGATCGGCGATTCCGTTCTCGCCGGAACGATCAATTTGTGGGGCGCGGTCGAAGCATCGGTTCTCCGGCCCGCCGCGGAAAGCGCGTTGCAGAAAATCATTCATTTGATTAAAGAAGCGCAGAATCAGAAAGCGCCGGCGCAGCAGTTCACCGATAAGTTCAGCACATATTATACTTACTTCGCGCTTGGCATTTCGCTGGTGATGTTTTTCGTCTGGTGGCTGGCGATGGGGTATCATCCGTTTGAGTCCGCCACGGAAACGCGCAGCGCGTTTTATCGCAGCATGACGCTGCTGGTCGTGGCGTCGCCGTGCGCGCTGGTGCTTTCCATTCCATCGGCGGTGCTCGCGGCGATTGCCTGGAGCGCGCGGCACGGAATTTTGTTTCGCGGCGGCGCGGCGGTCGAAAAACTGGCGGACGTGAACGTCGTCGCTCTGGATAAAACCGGCACGCTCACAACCGGCGAACTGCGGGTGGAAACCGTGGAAAGTTTCCCGCCGGGACGCGAATCGGAAATCGCGAGGCTGGCGTATTCAATGGAACGGCTTTCATCGCATCCGCTGGCCCGCGCGATCACGCGTTACGGAAAGCAACATCAGATCGAGCCAATTGAATTCGAGCATTTTGAATCGGTGACCGGGCATGGATTGACCGCGCGGCGAAATGGAAAGGAAATTGTTCTGGGCCGGCGCGATTGGCTGGCGGAAGGCGCCGGTGGAAAAATAATTTCCAGCGTGCCGGCAACCGACGCGGGCTTTTCCGAAATCTGGATCACGGAAGGAGATTTGGTCGGGCGAATGATTTTGCGCGACGATATTCGCCCGCAATCGCGGTCGGTCATGGAAGATTTGCGCGGCGAAGGTTTGCGGACGCTGGTGCTGACCGGAGATCGAAAAGCGACGGCGGAACATCTGCGGAAGGAACTGGATTTCGACGATGCGCGCGCGGAATTACGACCGGAAGGAAAGGTGGCGGAAATCCGCGCGTTGACGAACGCCGGAAAGAAAGTGGCGATGATCGGCGACGGCGTGAACGACGCGCCGAGCCTGGCGGCGGCGCACATCGGCGTGGCCATGGGCGCGCGCGGTTCCGATGCGGCTCTCGAACAGGCGGATGTTGTTCTGATGCACGATCGCCTGGAAAATTTTCTGAACGCATTTCGACTGAGCCAACGCGCGCGACGGATCATTCGGCAAAATCTTGTGATTTCACTCGGGACTGTTGCCGTGCTGGTGACGCTTGCGTTGCTAAGCAGAATTCCGTTAACCATCGGTGTGGTTGGTCACGAAGGCAGCACGGTTGTGGTTGTGATGAACAGCTTGCGTTTGTTGTTAGGCAAAAATAAGTAAGCGACTCCCGCATTTGAAATCGCCGCGCTTATTTACGGAACGGCCATGAAGTTTTGCTGTGATTGTCCTCTTTGAATGCGGCAGACTCACCTTAGACATTTATGCTTGAACAGGAATTTATTCCCGCGTTGGAAAGGGATTCGCGACGATTGTGGATCATGCTGCACGGGCTGGGCGATAGCATCGCGGGTTATCGCTGGCTGCCGGAGGCCATGGGTTTGCCGTGGATGAATTATCTCCTGGTCAATGCGCCGGACGCTTACTACGGCGGATTTTCCTGGTTTGATTTCGGCGGCGACATTGCGCCGGGCGTGAAGCGCAGTTGCGCGTTGGTTTTTGAACTGCTCGATGATTGCCGCGCAAAAGGTTTTGCGACCGGGGATACGATTCTCGGTGGTTTTTCGCAAGGTTGCCTGATGTCCATCGAAGCGGGTCTGCGTTATCCGCGCCGGTTTGCCGGAATTGTCGGCGTCAGCGGGTATGTTTGCGAACCGGAAAAACTGGTAAAGGAACTTTCACCCGTGGCGCGCGAGCAGCGATTGCTCGTCACGCACGGAACGAAAGATCCGCTTCTGCCGATCGCGAAAGTGCGCGATCAAATCAATGTTCTCAAATCCGCCGGTGTGAACATTGAATTTCGCGAAATCGTCAAAGAGCACACTATCGCGGGCGAGGCGGAATTGGAGGTGATTCGCCATTTCGTGCGCGCGGGTTGGAATTGAAAATTTTCACGCTGGATTTGCCTCACTGAATCGGCGGCGCGGGCGGAGGAATAACCTGAACGCCGCTGCCAACCGGAATGAAAACGCCCGTTCCGACCGTGTTGCCCTGCGCCGAGAGATGCGCCCCGGCATTGAGCGCAACGGAACTCACAAACGTGTTCAGCGCGATGTCCAGGTATTTGCGAAGATACCGATATGGCGAAAACGGAACATAAACGATGTCGTTCGGCTGAAGCGTCATATCATGCGCCGCGCCGTGCATGATTTTTTTCAAATCCACAACCGCGATTTGCGGTTTGGAAAGGGAGCCGCGAATCACAACAACGTGATACAAATACGCGTCGCGCACCGTTCCGAACGCTCCGGCCACGGCGGCGGCAACGGTCATTCCATCCGCGTAAGGTACCGGCTTTGGCTGCACGACCGCGCCTAACACATAGACTTCGCGCGAAAACGCGGGCGCGAAATAAATGAAATCATCCGGCTGGAGATAGATGTTTTGCGAGAGATCGCCCTTGTTCAGTAGAGCGTCGAAATCCACCGGAAGCAATTTTCCGTCGCGCACGATAAAACTGTGCTTCAAATCCGAGAGGTCCTCGCCGAGCGGACCGCCGGAAACGTCCTTGGTTCCGGTGAACGTCGCCGAGCCGCCGGCCATTGCGATGGCTTCGAGCAATCTCATCCGCGATTGCATCGGATAAATTCCCGGCACCTGGACGCGGCCAAGAATCCACACGCGTTTGCTTGCGACCTGTCGCAGCGTGATATTCACGCGCGGTGTTCCGCGGATGTATTTTGTCAGTTCGCGTTCCATTTCTGCTTTTGCCTGCGCGAGCGTTTTGCCCCACACGTCAATTCCCGGAAGCAGGTTGAAATAAATTTTTCCGTCCGGTCCGACGACGGTGAGTTCCTTCGACGAAGGATCATCAATCAGTTGAATTTCAACTTTATCGCCCGGCCCGAGCGTGAACAGATTCGTCGGCGCGGTCAGCCACGCGGGATTGATCTGATTGGTCAACGTGACCATTTGCGTCGTGTTGGCGCTTGAAACCGCGGCCGGCGGAAATTCCGTATATTTTGGCCCCGCATTTCGGCAGCCGGTGAAGAGAAACAACAAAGCCGCGCCGATCAGGTTGAGGAAAAAAAGTTTTTTCATAGGCGCAAGTTTTCAGGGATGCAGCACTTCGGTGCCGACCCAGGTGGTTATGACCGACTGAATAAACGCGGTGGTCGCGAGATCGAGCAAATCTTCCGCTCTGTAAAACGGACGGTGGCTCACGTAAACAATGTCCTTTGCCTGCAATTTGAAATCCGACAGACGCCCGCTCGTCACCCCCATCGTGTCCACGACAAATGTTTGCGGATGGTTCAGCGAGCCGCGCACGACAAGCACGCGGGATTTGAACGCCTTTTCGTTAAAACCGCCGCGCGAGGAAATTGCGGCGAGCACGGTCATGTCCGGACGATACGTCACCATTCCCGGCAATCCGACTTCGCCTAACACATAGACCTGCTGAACATTCGCGGACGGAAAATACAGGTAATCGCCGGGCTCAATCGCGATGTTCTGCGAGAGGTCGCCGTCTTCAAAAAGCTTCTCAAAATTCAGCGAATAACGTTTTCCGCCGCGCATCAGAAAACTTCGCGACAAATCCACAAGATCAATCGTGTCGTTTTCAACCTGTCCGCTTTCAAATCCTTTGGCCCGGGCGATGGCTTCGATCACTGTCGTCGG
>DASSNZ010000208.1:0-2172 GCA_035701135.1 Verrucomicrobiia bacterium | reverse complement strand
GCAGCCGCTTTACGTTTCCGGTTTAAATATTCCGGGCCAGGGAACGCATAACGTCGTTTTTGTCGCGACCGAGCATAACGATGTTTACGCGTTTGACGCGGACAGCAATTCGGGCGCGAACGGCGGATTGCTCTGGCACGTCAATCTCGGACCGTCGGCGGCGACGCCGAATCCGGATTTCGGAAATCGTTTTGGCGGATTCACGGAAATTACTCCCGAAGTGGGCATCACGGGAACGCCCGTAATTGATCCCGGTTCCGGGACAATTTATCTCGATGCGTTCACGCATGAGGGCGCGGATTATGTTCACCGAATTCACGCGCTGAATATTGCGGACGGAACGGAACGCCCGTTCAGCCCGGTCGTTGTCAGCGCTTCGTTTCCCGGCGTCGGCGTCGGAAGCGAAAATGGCAAAGTTATTTTCGACGCCAAACAGCAGCTTCAACGCAGCGCGCTGACGCTCGCGGGCGGAATGATTTACGTGAATTACGCGAGCTACGCCATCACCGATCCGTATCACGGCTGGGTCATTGGTTTTAAAGCGCGAAATCTGAAGCAGGCGGACAATTACGTTTTCAATACTTCGCCGAACGGAACGCAGGATGAATTCGGTCCGCACGCCGGCGAAGGCAGCATCTGGATGGGCGGCGGCGGCTCGTGCGTGGATGATGATGGAAATTTATATTTCGCGACCGGCAATGGATATTTCAACGCGTACAAAAATTCCGGCGGAACGGAATACGGCGACACGCTGATGAAGCTTTCGACTTCCGGCGGACTTGCCGTGGACGATTATTTCACGCCATACGAAAATCAGTTCCTTGCGGACAACGATCTGGATCTTGGTTCGGGCGGAGTAATTCTTTTGCCGGACCAGCCCGGACCGCATCCGCATCTCGTGGTTTCCTGCGGGAAAGAGGGAAAAGTTTACGTCGTCAATCGCGATCGGATGACCTCGGACAACAATCATGTCGCGACGGATGGCGTGGACAGAATCGTGCAAATTTTTTCCATCGTGAACGGCTCGTTCGGAACTCCGTCGTGGTTCAATGGCCGTCTTTATTACGCCGCCACCGGACGGCCGCTGATGTCATTTCCAATCAATAAAAATGGTCAGTTCGACACCGGCGCGTCTTCCACCGGAACGAGGACCTATAATTTTCCCGGCGCGACGACGAGCGTTTCGGCGAATGGAAACAAAAACGGAATCGTCTGGGCGATAAAACGCGATAATCCGGCGGTTCTCGTCGCTTACGACGCGACGGATCTGACTGCCGAAATTTACAGCAGCGATCAGGCGGCGGACGCGCGGGACCAACTTCCGGAAGGCGTGAAGTTTGCGGTTCCGACCGTTGCGAACGGAAAAGTTTATGTCGGGACGAAAGGCGGTTTGTTTGTTTTCGGCTTGTTAGGATCCGCCGAGCCGGGAGATTCATCGGCGGGCAATTATACCGGATTATTTTACGAATCCGGCGGCGTTGAAATGGAACGCTCCGGAACGGTTGCATTGAAAGTCACCAAACGCGGCGCATTCACCGGAAATATCCGAATGAGCACCGGACGTTATCCGTTGAGGGGAAAATTCAACGCGGCGGGCGCGGCGGCCGATACCGTTTCGCGAAAGCACGATTCCGCGCTCACGGTGAACCTGCAAATGGACAATGCGAACAACCGGATTGTCGGAAGCGTTTCTGGCGATTCGTGGAGCGCGGATTTGATCGCAGACCACACCGCGCCGCGTCCATCCGCGTTTGCGGGAAAATATACGCTCGTTTTTCCCGGACCGGACAACGGCAATCCGCAAGTTCCGCAAGGCGACGGCTACGGCTCGGCGGCTGTGAACGCGAAAGGAATCGTCACGTTCAAAGGCGCGCTGGCGGACGGAACCAAAATCGTCCAGTCGGCGCGGATTTCGCGGGACGGCCAATGGCCGTTTTACGTGACGTTGCCGAAAAAACGCGGGCAGGTTCTCGGCTGGCTGAATCTGGCGGGAATGGAGCAGGGCGGTTTTGGCGGACAGATCAGTTGGATCAGACCGGCAAATCCGCGCGCGGCGTCTTACCCGGATGGATTTTCACTCCAGCTTGACGCGATGGGTTCGGTTTATCAAAAACCTTCGAAAAAAAATTCCATGTTGAATTTCAGCGATGCAACTCTGTCGTTGAGCGGCGG
>DASSNZ010000207.1:0-9380 GCA_035701135.1 Verrucomicrobiia bacterium | reverse complement strand
GCAGCCGCTTTACGTTTCCGGTTTAAATATTCCGGGCCAGGGAACGCATAACGTCGTTTTTGTCGCGACCGAGCATAACGATGTTTACGCGTTTGACGCGGACAGCAATTCGGGCGCGAACGGCGGATTGCTCTGGCACGTGAATCTCGGACCTTCGGCGGCCACGCCCAGTCCGGATTTCGGGACACGATACGGCGCTTATGGCGCGCTGGTTCCGGAAGTTGGAATTACCGGAACGCCGGTGATTGATTCGGGTTCCGGAACTTTGTACGTGGACGCATTCACGCATGAAGGTACAAATTATTTTCACAAAATTCACGCGTTGAATATTACCAATGGAATGGAACGGCCGTTCAGCCATGTTGTCGTCAGCGCCTCAATTCCCGGGACCGGCGTGGAAGGCGCGAATGGCGTGGTGACATTCGAGGCGAAACAACAAATCCAGCGTGGCGCGCTCACGCTGGCAGGCGGAATTTTATACGTGACTTATGCCGGATACGACGACACGAATCCGTATCACGGCTGGATTATCGGCTTTGCCGCGACCAACCTGGAGCAGCTTCCGAATTATATTTTTAATACCACGCCGAACAGTCCGATTTCCGATTACGGCGCGGACGCTGGCGAAGCCGGGATCTGGATGGGTGGCGGCGGATTGGCGGTGGACGAAAATACGAATCTTTATTTCACCACCGGCAACGGAAGTTTCAATGCGTTCAACGGTTTTAATGGAACGGAATTCGGCGACAGTTTTATCAAGCTTTCAACCGATGGCGGACTTTCCGTCGCGGATTATTTTACGCCGTACAACCAGGCGTATTACGCGGAAAACGATCTTGATGTGGGCTCGGGCGGCGTTGTGCTTTTGCCGGATCAATCCGGTGAATTTCCGCATTTGATGATCGGTGGCGGCAAGCCCGGTTTCGGTTATCTGATGAATCGCGACATGATGACCGCGGGAAACAATCACTACAATTCCGGCAGCGCGATGGACGCGGTTTTGCAAACCTTCTCGCTGAACGGCGGCATATTTTCAACTCCGGCTTATTTCAATCACAGAATTTATTTCGCCGCGTCGGGCGACAAACTGCTCGCGTTCTCGCTTTCCAACGGCGCGCTTTCCGCCGCGCCGGTTTCAATCGGCCCGCGCACGTTCGGTTTTCCCGGCGCGACTCCCAGCATTTCGGCGAACGGAAACAACAATGGAATTGTCTGGGCGATTCAACGTGCAAATCCCGCCGTTTTGACCGCTTACAATGCAACCAATCTGACGTCGGAAATCTACAGCAGCGCTCAGGCTTCCGGCGCGCGCGATCAACTGCCCGAAGGCGTGAAGTTCGCCGTGCCGACCGTCGCAAATGGAAAAGTTTACGTCGGAACCAAAGGCGGTTTGTATGTTTTTGGATTGTTAGGCGGAGCAATCCAGTTCAGCGCCGCGAATTATACCGCGCCGGACACCAACGGAACCGTCACCATCACCGTGAACCGTTCCGGCGGAAGCATCGGCGGCGCGCAAGTCAGTTACTCGACCGTGAATGGCGGAACCGCGATTGAAGGCGTGGATTACGACGCCGCATCGGGAATTTTAAATTGGACCAACGGCGATAATTCTCCGAAAAATTTCGATCTGACGATTCTCGGCGGCGCGCCTTCCGGAGAAAATAAAACCATTGATCTCGCCCTGAACAACGCTCTCGGCGCGATTCTCGGAACCCCGTCAACCGCAATCGTAACCATCATGGAATCCTCCTACAGTCTCTGGAAATTCGACCATTTTGGAACGAACGCGGACAATCCGGACATCGCCGGAAATCTCGCAGATCCGGACAACGATAAAATTCCTAACATTCTGGAATATGCTTTTGCGTCCGATCCCAACGCGTTCACTCCGGGCAGCGCGATCTCCGGCGCGGTGGCGAACAATCATTTTCAACTGACTTTCAATCGGAATTCTTCCGCCACCGATTTGACCTATGTTCTCCAGGCGACGACCTCGTTCACAAACGCGTGGAAAAGCCTGATGACCTACACATCCTATTCGGGCTGGACGACCAACGCGCCCGGAATCAACGTTTCGGAATCCGCCGCCGTGGGTTCGCCTCCCGACCAATCGGTTCGCGTCACTCTGACCGATCCAACCGATTTGCAAAACGCCGAGCCGATCCGATTTTTCAGGTTGCAGGTCTGGCATTGAATTCAACGGAGCACGATTAAGAATTGCGGCTAACGCAAAAACCGCCGCCCGAAAAACGGACGGCGGCTTCTTGATTTGTAATTTTCCCGCCAACGCAATCAGGGCGTTGCGGGCGGAATGGTTACGGCGGACGGCCTGTTGTTCGGGAACAGATTTGAGCCGTTCGTGTTCTGCAAAATGCGCGATGGCGCGTTGGTTCGCGATGTCGGCAGCAGGAGGTTGTTGGTCATTCCGAAGCGGTTCGTCATGGCCGGCGGCGGATTGAGCCCGAATGTATTGGATCCCACGCCGAATCTGTTTTGGCCGATGCCCAACGTGTTGGTTCCCAGTCCCGCCGGATTTTGTCCCAGCGTCGAGCCGAATTGATTGCTCATTCCGAGGCCAAAACGATTGGTCATGTTGCTCAGGCCCGCTGCGGGATTCACTCCCACGCGATTGCCTGGAACTGGCTGCCACGGCTGATTGCGCGTGCCCTGCTGCGAATTTTGAATTCCCTGCTGCACTCCCGGCAAAGTTCCCTGTTGCGCCCCTGATTGGATTCCCTGCTGCGATCCCGGAGTTATTGTTGTTCCCGGTTGCGCATTTGCGCCGCCGCCCGAAGACGTGGAACCCGCGCCTGAGCTTCCGCCCATTTGCGCGGCGGCGATTCCGGCGGCAAGCGCCGTCGTAAAAGTAATTGCGAGTAATTTGATTTTCATAACATTCTCCTTGCCTGCTGTTGAATGGCGATGGTTCTCGCCTTGTTTTTCTATAAGCAGGCTCCTGTACAATGAGCAGCCGGCTCAACCGGGGCGTTCACCCACCGAAACAAGTCGAATCGAAAAAAAGTTCCCGGTTCCTTGTTCAAAGTTCGATGTTCGATGTTCAAAGTTCGTTGTTCCGACCTCCCCTTCTCATCAGGGCGACACCCCAATTGTAAATCGGGGTTCCCACGCGGAACCTTTTTAAAAATGAAAGGGAGCATTATGAAACCATTTATCAAAACATCCTCGTGGCTGCGTTTTTTGGGCAGCGCAACTATTGCCACGGCATTGGCGGTTTGCGCCGCGCAAGCCGCCGATACGGATTCCACGACACCGAACAACGAACTGACCGGAAACGCCGACGCGACGTCGTTTCTGAAAGAAGCCATTGAAGGCAACAGTTCGGAAATCGCATTGGCCGAAGTCGCGCAACGCAAAGCGCAAAATCCGCAGGTGAAGCAACTGGCCTCAATGATTCACAAAGATCATGAAAAGGCGAACAAGGAATTGAAACCCATCGCCCGGGCGCACGGAGTTTCAATCAATGAAAAGCTCGATTCAAAAGATCACGGCACTCTGGAACGTTTTCAGAAATTGAGCGGGACGGAATTCGACAAGGAATACGTGACCGACATGCTGAAGGATCATCAAAAAGACATCGGAAAATATGAAACGGCGGCGCGCACCCTGCAGGAAACGGATCTGAAGAATTATGCGCAGAACACATTGCCAACGTTGCGCAATCATCTCCAGCAGGCAAAGCAGGCGGCGCAAGCCATCGGCATGGATCAGTCCGCCATTTCCTCTATCATCAACAAAACACCGGGCGCGGTCGGCGGCACTTCCGACAATACGGAAAGTCAGACCGGAGCCGGAAATAAATAAGTCGAACCGATTCGTTCAACTGAAAACGAATCTCACCGGGCGGCCTCACGGCCGCCTCTTTTTCTTTTCCACGGGAAATATTTCCGCAAGATGAAAATAACGGAATGCGCGGACGCGGGATTATCTTCGCGTCCTTTTTGTCGCGGCGCCCTTCGCGGTTGCGCCGGATGCTTTTGTCCGACCCGCTTTTGTGATTTTTTTTCGGCTGATCGGCCCGTGTTTCCTGAGCAATTCCTGATAATGATTGCGAGCGGCTTCGAGCGCCTTTTTTTTGCCGCCAAGAACCTTGTCCGAGAAAAACGCGTTGTAAATTTTTCCCTTGCGCGTGAGTCGCACGAAAAAGCCGTGCGTGCGTTTTTCCTTTTGATCAATTCGCGAGATGCCGCGTTCGCGTTTGGATTTTCGAGCTGCCATAAAAGATTTAATTTCCTTTGAGTATGCAGCTTTGCCGCGTCTTTTCAATATGCGAGTAGCCGCGCCTAACAGTAGCCCATCCCATTGCGCCGCGCCACTGGAAAAGCCGCTGGCGCATTCGGGCCGCCGGGTGTATGTAAAAGGTTAAGTCACCAACGCGAATACGTTTATGAAAAATTTGAAACTGATTTTAACCGGAATTCTTGGTCTGGCCCTGAATGCCGCTTTCGCCGCCGACGCGCCGCGCGGCGATTTGCTGGAACTGCATTCCTGCGAATTATACGCCGGCGGTTGCGTCGTTTCCGCCGAAGCGCCGCAAGGCGGACGTTACATGCTGCGCGTCTGGGATTTCACCGACGGCGATTTCAACGGCGCGCACTTGAAAGGATTGCAATTCGCCGTGCTGCAATCCTCGCCCGACAATCTCGCGATGACCGATTCCAAAACCGGCGACGCTGTGGTTTATCTTCCCGATTCCACAACGCAATCGCAGCGCGACGCTTTGCTCGCCTGGCTCAAAACCAGTCAAAAGGATTTTCATCCCGTGAAAACGGAAACGCGCGTTGTTCCGCTGCAATTCACAAAATCCGGCGGCGAATATCATTTTTCGGCAGGAAAATTCATTTCCGTCAAAGCAGGTCCGATGACCTGTCAAACGACAGCTTGCGGCGAAGCGCTTTGGTACGAGCCGCGCGCCGCGACGAGCCTGTTCACCGTGGCGGTAAATCGCGACTCGAGCGTGAACGAGCCGTTCCTCCAACTGAAATGGGTGGACAACGGAAAACGCAGCATTTTTCTCGCGCGTTTCGGCGAGCCGGATCAGGCAAAAAATCTTTACGTGACGATGAACGAATTGTGCGGCACGACGCAATCCCTGTGAGCGAAATTGCGGTACCCGCGCTAATCATTTAACGAGTCCATTCAGGTAATTTTCCAACTCGGTATAACCATTGGAAGAAGTCCGGTTGCGATCTTCCGGATTTGATGGATTCAAGCCGTTCGCAATTTCCCATTTATCAGGCATTCCATCCTGGTCGGAATCCGCGGGAGCGGAACCACTTCGAATTTCACCGACACCTTTCATCGGCGGGTCGTTTTCGGTGACAATGGTTTCACCCAATTTTCCGAGCGACAACAATTCCTGAACAAGCCGGCGATCCACCTCATCGCGATGCAACGAGTCTCCGGATTTCGCGGCCACTTCACTGAACGCCTCTTGCGGCGTGAGCAGTTTTACGGCGGGATAATCAAACGGGTTTTCCCGCCAATTCACAGTACCATAATCTTCCCGGCGCATGAGTTCGCCGTCGAGCGCGCCGTTTCTGTTCGCGTCCTGAAAATTGTCCGCCGCGTAAATATGAAAATTCAAATTGCCGCGCGTGAATGCCGCGACGGACGTGCTTGGGCCGTTGATAAAATAATTGTTCATCACATTGGCAAAGGATTCGTTCGCCGAACCTCCCAGAATGTATCCCCCGCCACCGCCCCAGTTGTAGATAATGTTGTTGATGAATTGGTTGACGCCTTTGACCTTGGGATTCCGCGTATGATTGTCAATATAGAGCGAGCGAAGAATGCTTACTCCGCCGCTGGTCTGAATCAATCCGCCGGCCGAATGGTGCTGTAATCCCTGCGCGATGATGCAATTCTGAATCGTAATATTCGTCACCGGACCGCTGATGGAAAATGTCTCGTCGCGGCCCCAGGAAACCGAAACATGATCAAAAATCATGTCGTGTCCGCGCGCAATTGTCACCGCGTCGCGACCGTGATCTCCTTTCACGCCCATGCGAAAACGGATGAACCGCGTAATGGAATTGTCCGCGTCGGAAAACGAAATGCCGTTGCCGTAAACCACGATTCCTTCGCCCGGCGCGGTTTGGCCTGCGATGGTGATATTCGAAGATACCGCAACGCGACTGGAAATGTTGATAACACCCCCGACATCAAACACAACCGTGCGATTCGGACGGCTGACCGCGTCGCGAAATGAACCCGGTCCCGAGTCGTTCAAATTGACAACGTGATAAACTGTTCCACCGCGTCCGCCCGTCGCAAACCGCCCGAAGCCTTCCGCGCTGGGAAAGGAGGGCAACGGGCGTCCGCATACCATGCCAATTGCAGCAAAGAACGTGATCCATAAGCAGTGGAATTTCCGGATAGATGTGTTTGCCA
This sequence comes from Verrucomicrobiia bacterium, assembly GCA_035701135.1. Classification (GTDB taxonomy): domain Bacteria; phylum Verrucomicrobiota; class Verrucomicrobiia; order Limisphaerales; family DASXHY01; genus DASXHY01. The sequence continues at coordinate 2,969 of DASSNZ010000207.1, read as the reverse complement.
TACAAGAACGCAGCCTTTTATTTAGCGAAAGAAGACTTCGTTTCACCCAAATGCAAGCATCAGAACCAGGCATAACGATCATTGCCATCATGCGTCACCCAATTCATTTGCCGAAACGGACGCCATTGGACATGCGTATCCTGAAAGAGAATATTTCCGCCAGCCGGCCTTTTGCTGTTCAGATGACTGGTATTATACTTGCCGTTGGGCCAAAGATATTTTTTGTTTTTGGAATCAGCGCTGACCCCGGTGAACTGGTCGGTGTTGCGGTTCCCACTGCTTTGCGAAATCGTGATGTCCGTAACTAATTCCGTCGTCGAAAATGTCAGGTTGGTAACTCGTTGGGTGCTCTTGCTGATAAATGTGCGGCGATAGGCTGGGTTGGAATTCCAGGTTGGCTTGCCGCCGCTGCTCCGTTCCATCATCCACCAGTAACCAATCGAACGATATTTGCCGTCCGTAGTATGATTTCCGGAAGCGTCATAATTCCACCACCAGTTAACCGCATCCAGTCCCAAAGTATCTTTGGACGCGTAACTGCTCGGACAGAACAGGATGGTTTTGTTGCCACCGGACGCCAGGAATTCGGTACCGACGGCATTTGGAATATCCCAGAGATCGCTTCCGGTCGAAGCCGAGTAGTCACCGGAAGTAACACCCGGGTTCGGCGCTGCCGGATAATGATCCCGGTTATCGCCCGCATAGATCGTCAGCGCTACCCCGACCTGTTTGAGATTGCTGACGCAATGAATAATTTTGGCGCGTTCCTTGGCCGAACTTAATGCAGGCAACAGCATGGCCGCGAGAATGGCGATGATCGCAATCACAACCAGCAATTCGATCAAGGTGAATCCATCGGTGCCGTCGCACTTTGAGCAACCGTCCTTCGCGCGGGGAAAATGGGTTTTGCGGGTCACGCAAAATTTCCTACGGATTATCTCGCGTCGCATAACCACTCGCTACCCAGAAAAGATCGCGCGGACTTTTCGAGAAAGATGGCCCGTTGCCGGCGGAACCAGGATTCGAGCTCAACGCATAAGCAATGGTTGCCTCGTCCAACCATCGGTGAGCTTCCACATGGCCATCAGCAAAACTGAACGTACCGCTCTTGTTGTGCCAGGCTGCCACGCCATCGTCAAATTTGGCGTCTGAAAAACCCGGAGGCGTGCCCTGTTTTAAGAGCCATGAGCCCTGGTTTTCGCCGCGAGGATCATTCTCTTCCACCCATAGATAGCGCGCGCTGGGATGCTGAATACCGGAATCCTTCAATATTTGCGGCTGTTCACCATTCAAGGGGCCAACGCCCGAAAAACTGCCATAGGCGAAAGTTGCGATAGGATTGTTAAATCTCTTATCAGCCGGGCAGTGGATGATGTCCACGTTGGGAGCGTACTGATAAAGGCCACCCTGTTGGTATCCGGCTTGCAGTTTGAGCATCGCTTTCTCCTGATCCGAGGCTCCGGCAGGATAATGTGGCGGCGGAACAGGAGTTGCGTAACGCCACGCCGCTCCTGTTTTGGTGGTTGCGGAAGTATTTGGATTAAAATTGATCAGACGTCCCTGATTGTCGTTATTATACATGACCCACGCGATGCCGAGTTGTTTCTGATTACTCAAACACGTGGTCTGGAACGCCTTCATTTTGGCTTTCGACAACGCCGGCAGCAGGAGCGCGGCAAGTATCGCAATAATTGCTATCACGACTAGCAATTCAATCAAAGTGAACGCTTTTTTGCATCGCTTCCCGCTACTGGTTGTTATTTCGAGCATGGCAAAATGCGGCACGCTTACTGCGCCTGCAGGAGATAGAATTGTTGCGGCTGAGTCGGATCCACGGAAATCGTGGCGTTCAGATTTCCACCGCCGTCGAAATTGCCGCTGAACACATTTGTCCAATTGGCAAACGGTGTTGCAAGATTGGTTGTAGCCAGCACATTCACCACACCGTTCGGCGCTCCAGACGCGTTAATTTCAATGGAGCCTCCGGCCAACCCGCTGACATCAATATTACTGATTGATGGCAGCGGCAGCGCTGCTGTTACCTTGATTGTTCCATTGACTGCCAACTGGCTGGTATCCCACGAATAATAAGTACTGGGCAGTATAACACTGCCAACGGAACCGGAGAGCGCTCCGGTGAATAACGTGAATGTGTCATTAACCTGAAGATTCGGCCCGACGTTGGTGACAATTACCGTAACGCCCTGCAATGAAATCGCTGGAGAGACCAGTTCGTCACTTTTCTGGGCGTTCCCACGATTGATTTTCATTACTACCGTTCCACCCAAATTAATGTTGGTCGTGACCGTGAGAGTCCCAATATTTACCCCATCTCCAGGCGCGACGGTTCCACCACTGGTGTTGTCCAGAATTCCATTAACAGTTCCACTGCCACCAAGCGTCTGTCCAAAACTCAACGGCATCGTTCCGGTGCTCTGGCCGGAAACATCCAGTGTCGCGCCGGAAGCGATAAAGAAGTTCGTACTGCTGCCAACGTATGCATCGCCGAACGTCCCGGTCGCCAGAGCGAGCACGCCGTTACTGACGGTAGTAGAACCGCTGTAAGCATTCTGGCCCGTCAATATCCATTTACCGGTTCCGACTTTGACAATAGAAGATATCCCGTCGTCCTCAATGCTGCCGTCGAACGTATTCGTGGTGTTCTTCCATCCAACGACCCATGTCGGGTTCTTGGAACTCTTGTTCCCCGGTCCGATGATGGCTCCGCTCGTTCCACCCAGTGAGCCGATGTTGATGGTCGCGCTGGAAACCAAACTGTCCATCAGCACGCCATCATTGAGGAAGATAGTCGCGTTGGCATAGCCATGAGTATTGTGAATCCGCATCTCATCGCCACCGCTGCTGGACTTGGCGGTCACATTGATCGTTCCTGTGAAAGCGGACCAGTCGCCAACAAGTTCGTCACGCACATAGTTAACAACAAGATTCAGAGTTCCGCCACCTGTGAG
>DASSNZ010000206.1:0-12749 GCA_035701135.1 Verrucomicrobiia bacterium | reverse complement strand
GCCAGCATGATGTTCATGATGCCGATTCCGCCGACGATCAAACTGATCGCCGCGATAATTCCGCCGCTCATCCGCGCATTCTTAATTGCCGAGTTGATGTTCTCCGCCCAGCCTTCCTGTGTGTCGAACGAAAAATCCTCAATGTTGTTATGAACCGGCATCAAAGCTTTATGAGCTTCGTCCAGCGCCGCGCCCATCAGATTGATATCGGAAACTTTCATTTCGAGACCGGTCAATCTTGGATCAGGCGTGTCGTTCGTGCTGGCGACCGCGCGGAAGCGAAGCCACATCGTGTTGAGCGGGATGTAAACAGTGTTGTTCTTCACGCGGAACACCCAGCTTGAGCGCCCGCGCCGCCGCCTGCCGCCGGAAACGGAATTGGTTCCGGATTGATGCGCCTCGTCGTATTCGCGCTGACGCCGTTCCTGCTCGCTTTCGTAATGCTGGAACATGCCGATGACCGTGAATACCTGATCCTGAATATTGATTTGCTTGCCGACCGGATTGAGCGCGAAACCGAGTTCGTCCGGCGAACCGAATAATTCGTCGCGAATTCCGGTGCCGATCACGCAAACCGGCCGCGCGGACTCGTCGTCCAATTCGTTGAACATGCGTCCGTATGCGATGTGATGGTCGTTCATCTCCAGCGCGCTCGGCCAGGTGCCCATGAAAATATACGGACGGCAACTTTTCGCGCCGCGCGTCAGCATAACGCCGCGCACGCGCAATTCGGGCGTGATTTTTCCCACGAGCGGCGCGCTGGCTTTGAGCGCGTAAACATCGTTCATCGTGATTCCCACGGCCTGGTCCGCCATGTATTGCTGGTCGGGAGGAATGTCTCCTTCCTCGATGCGGACGCGCTCCACGCCGCCGACGGCGATCAACGCCTCGCGCATTCCGTTTTCCATTCCTTTCGTCAGCGCTGCCATTCCGATCAAACTGGAAACGCCGAGAATGATTCCTAACATGGTGAGCACCGAGCGGAATTTGTGCGCCCAGATTTCCTTGAATCCAACCAGAATGGCGTTGAGCAGATTCATTCCGCGACTTCCTCCGGATTTGAATTTGCCGGAGCCGGATTCGGACGGGGAATCCGGCCATGCGTTCGCGCCTTTTCGCCAACCAGCTCGGGCGTCAATTTCTCGGCGATTTTTCCGTCGCGAATTTCAATCCGCCGCGGCGTCACGGCGGCGATTTCCGGATCGTGCGTGACGAGGACAATCGTGCGTCCCTCGCTGCTGAGTTTGTGAAACAACTCGAGAATGGCGTCGCCGGTTTGCGAATCGAGATTTCCCGTCGGCTCGTCCGCGAAAATAATTTTCGGCTCGTTCACCAGCGCGCGGGCGATGGCGACGCGTTGTTGCTGGCCGCCGGAAATCTGCATTGGACGATGCCTGCCGCGGTTTTCCAGCCCGACGAGTTTCAGCGCGTGCAGCGCGCGTTCGCGCCGTTCGGAAGCGGGTTTACCACTGTAAATCATCGGCAACTCGATATTCTGAAGCACGTTGAGTTTCGGCAGCAGATTGAAGAACTGGAAAACGAAACCGATTTTCTGGTTTCGAATTCGCGCCAGTTCCTTCGGCGACGCGCCGTGAAGCGGGATGCCGTCCAGCGTGATGGTTCCGTGCGTCGGAGAATCCAGGCAGCCGATGATGTGCATCAAAGTGGATTTGCCGCTGCCGGACGGGCCGATGATGGAAATGAGTTCGCCGCCTTCGATGTCGAGCGACACGTTGTCGAGCGCGCGGATTTCCTCTCCGCCGAGATGGTAAAGTTTGCTGACGTTTCGAAGCTCGATCAAAGCCATGGCGATTTCCCGGATTCAGCGTGTGCTTTCGGCCGCGCTTGAATTCAGGGTCGCGACTTTTCCAACAGATTTTTCAGAAGGCATTTTCACCACGGCATCCACGTCCGGGCGAACGAGCGAGACGACATCGCCATCGGACAATCCTCCGATGACCTGCGCGAATTCATAATCCGAAATGCCCAATTCAATCGGGCGCATTTCGTATTCCTGCTCGCCGGTTTTCACGTAAGCGTAACGTCCGCCCTGATCGGTGAAAACCGCCGCGATCGGAATCGCCAGAACATTGTCGGCGGAGGCGACGGGAATGGTCATGTTCGCCGTCATTCCCGGCCGCACGCGCGGGTCAATATTTTTGAGCCGGATTTGCGTGGCGAATCCCTTGATGTTGTTTTTCAGCGTGGCTTGCGGCGCGATGCGTTCGACGGTTCCAACGAGATTCAGTCCCGGAACGGCCTGCACCTGGACGTTTACTTTTTGCCCGGTTTTCAGGCGAATGACATCCGCCTGATTCATGTAAGCGGTGATGATCATTTCCTTGAGGTTGGCGATGGTCATGATTTCCGTGCCGCTGTTGTAACCTGCGGAACCGGAAACCGCCTGGCCGATGGAAACGGGCCGCGTGAGAATTGTGCAATCAAATGGCGCGACGATGCGCGTTTTGGAAAGTTGATCGTCCACCTGATCCAACGCGCGTTGGGCGCGTTCCAGTCCGTTCTTGGCAAGTTCGTAGGCAGTCTGGGCGTCCTGAAATTCTTCGAGCGAAATCAAATTATCGTCATGAAGATGTTTGCTGCGCTCGTAATTGCGCTGCGCCTGTTCGAGCTGGAGTTTTGCGCCTTCCACATCCGTGACGGTTGAGGCGCGGGTGGTTTGGAGATCGCGGTCATCCAACGCGCAGAGCAAATCGCCTTTTTTTACCTCGTCGCCGATGTCCACCGGCAATTCGGAAATGCGTCCGTTGATTTCAGGCCGGACGGAAACCATGTCGTCCGGGCCGATGTCGCCAGCGGCATTGACGACGAAGCGGATGTCGCGCGGCGAGATGACGGCGGTGGTCGGGCGCGCGTTTTCGAGGGGCGCGGCCTGCGTCGTGCCGGGTTTGCGATTCCAAATCGAATAACCTGCAAATCCAATTCCGAGCACCGCGATCAAGACTATCCACTTTTTCATTTCGTAAACCGATTTTATCTTTCTGTGAAATCCTCTGTAAATGCCAATCTAACGAATGACGAAAATTGACGAGTTGAAATTCAATAGAGCGAAATTCCATGCCGCTGGTTACAAACGATAAAAGAAAAGTGTAAATTTTTTCGGGAATTTTCGCAATCGAACCGTGATTGAGCGCAAAGACCCAATCGAAGATTTCATTTCCAGATTTTCGTTTCGCTGTTTCCGGTGAACCGAAAGCAACAGTAATGAAATGAAATGTTCCATCGCGAAAAACCCGAATTCGCCGGTAGTGCATCACCCACTCGAACGATGGGCGATGCAGCGTAGATTGATGGCAGGACAATTATGAAACACCTGATACCCATTCTGGCGGCGGCGGGCCTGCTCGTCGGTTGCAACCAAAACGTCGAAAAAGCATCGCAGGATTTCAACGCGCTCCCGCCCGCGGTGCAGAAAGCGGTGCGTTCGCAGGAGCCGAACGCCGAGATCGCCAATATTTCGCAGAAAACGGAAAACGGCTCGGACGTTTATGAAATTGAATTTCGCGAGCCGGGAACGAATCCGAAAATGGTCGTCGCCGCCGATGGACGCATTCTCAGCAGCCAGGGCACTTCAAAAACCGAAGGCGTTGTGGGCACGATTCAAAAAGCGCTCACGCCCACCGGCGCGGTTGGCACGAAACTCAGCGCGCTTCCTGAAAAAGTGCAGCAAACCATTCAGAACACCTATCCCAACGCCCAGGTCGCCGGCATTTCCCGGCACGAGGAAAACGGCCGCGTCATTTATCAAATTGAATTTTCAAATCCGGGCGTAAATCCGTCCATTCAGGTGGCCGAAGATGGAACGCTCGTGCAAGGCATTCAGAAGTAAACTGAAAAACGGGAGGGGGCGCTTCTTCACGCGTCTCATTCTTCTCCCAACCTGGGGACGCTTCGCGCGTCCCTTTTTTTATCCGGCCTTTACACGACGCCGCGCGGCGAATAAAACGTTATCATGTCAATTTTTCATTTCGCCTGGGGAATTGTCGCGGCAGTTGCGATTGCCATTCTGATTGCGGCGATTTTTCAGTTCACGCCGAAAGCACGCCTGCGCCGGCGATTGAAGAAAACTCACGCGCGAATCGCTTCAAAATCACGCCGGCCTTCCGTGAAATTCAGCGTGAAAACGGAAAAGAACCGGCGTTGAAAATTCGCTTTGAAATTGCTTCCGCCGAAAAGACGCTTCATTTTTCACGCGGAATTTTTCGCGCAATTCATCTTCGCGCGAAATCGGATTCCAGGCCGGTGACGATGTTGGAAGCGGTGACCGCGAAAAAATGCGCGCCATCGCCGACGGGCAGAATGCACGAGAGCGTTCTCACATTGGTCACGATTCGCCAGCGCGTCATCGGAACGGCGAGATTGGTTGCCTCGTAGATATTGAAAACGATGTTTGTGGACATCTCCGGATAACTCCAAACCAAAGTGACGGTTTTTTCGGGCGGCGGCGGCACGAAGACAGCGAGACTGGTCAGCAGGCCGATCAAAACGACCGATCCCGCCACGGCAATTGCAATCAACACTCTGGGCATTCTCACCGCAAAGTGGCAGCGCAAACGAACGTGAAAAATCAGCGGACGACGCTTTCTGATGTCGGTGTTTCTCTGACAGAAATGGCCGAGCCTGCGAAACAAACTGACGCGCCTGCGTTTCGACGTTGAAACCGGGACCTTCCGAGTCGGGGAATTCACGCGCTGATTGTGGACGTGCGACTTTCTCGAACAATGGGGACAAACCCGCAAATCGCTCCGAAAAATTTTCAGCGGTTACGCTGTTTTTTTTTGCGGAAATGCGAGAGAAAACGTGCTTTTGCGATTAAAACCGCCGGTTCCATTCGTCGCTCGAATATTTTTCCCGCGCGCAAAGCTCGATTTTTTTCAGAGGAACGGTTTGAAAATTTTTCTCCGCTTTCCATTTTCGGCGGAACGCTTCGCGAATTTTTTCCGGCTCGATATTCAAATCGGTCAAGAAATTTTCGTGCGCGCGGTTCCGCCGATAATCCGGCTGCGCGGACGGCATCGGAAGCAATTCGCCGATCAGCGCGAGATCGAAATTCAGGAGAAACGATCCATGAAAAAGCAGCGAGCGTTTTCTGCGACGCTGCGAATTTCCCGAAAATTTCAATCCGTTTATCGTGAGATCGGTGTGTCCCTGAATCGCAACCGGCGCGTTGACGAGCGATTGGATCGCGGCCCGATTTTGTTCCATGATAAACGCGTTCGCCGACGTGATATTTCGCAACGGACCGGTCTCATCCATTTTCAAAATCAACGAGTAATTCAAACAGCCCGGACCCTGCACGATCGTTCCGCCGCCGCTGCATCGGCGCATCACCGGAATTTTCCGCGCGCGACACGCGGCCAGGTTCGCTTCCGTTTCAACGCGATTTGAATAGCCGAGCACGACAAAAAATTCCGGCGATTCCCAGAAACGCAGCGTCTCGCCGATTGCTCCGTTCTCGCACAAATCCAGCAGGACTTCGTCGCACGCCAGATTTTCCGCGGGCGACGGCAAAGTAAGATCAAGAAAGTTCATGAATAAATTGCGGCTGGATCCGGCCAACAGAAATTCGTTAAACGCGCGCGCATTGAGAATTATTTAACGGATTGACTCCTGAATCCGAAGCGCGAATTCCGATGAAAAATCGCCGCGAACGAAATTCGCGAATCTTGATTCGGAATCCGCGTGGCTGAAAAATGTGTTAAACTTTGTCATGGAGTCTCGCGTCATCGAAAAACCCGCCGCGCGCCGACGCAATGTTTCAACGGATTTGGAAACCGCCGCGCCGCTCATTCCGGCGCATCCGACAATTCATAAATTGCGGGAAGCCGCGCGGGATTGCCGCGCCTGTCCGTTGTGGAAAACCGGCACGCAGACCGTCTTTGGCGATGGCTCGCGTTCGGCGCGGGTTGTGTTCGTCGGCGAACAACCCGGCAACGACGAAGACCTCGCGGGCGAGCCGTTTGTCGGGCCGGCTGGAAAACTTTTGGACAAGGCGCTCATCGAAGCGGGCATTCGGCGGGACGATGTGTATGTGACGAATTCCGTCAAGCATTTCAAGTGGGAGCCGAAAGGAAAACGGCGTATTCACAAAAAGCCAAACTCACGAGAGATCGCGGCATGCCGTCCGTGGCTGGAAGCCGAGCTTGCCGTGTTGAAACCGCGCGTGCTTGTTTGTCTTGGAGCGACTGCCGCGCAGGCGTTGTTGGGAAAGGAATTTCGCGTCAGCAAACAGCGCGGCCAATTCGTGAAATCCGAACTCGCGGAATTCGCCGTCGCGACGGTGCATCCCTCGTCCATTCTCCGCGCGCCCGATGATGCAACGCGCCGCGCTGAAATGGCCAGGTTCATCGCGGATCTGAAACGAATCGCAAAAGTGATCGGCGGGAATCCCTGAAAATCGCGGGAATCGCATTTGCTTTGAAATTTATTTTCGCAATTTCCGCAATCCGCGACGAAATATTTGAATAAGTTTATCGTCGGCGATGTCTATATTTTCGGATACGCGAGATCGGAGTGGGGGTTGCCCGGGGGCGATTCCGTTTCACCCGTATTTTGTAGGTAGGTTGGTAGGTTTGGGTTGGGTTGAGCGGCCTTCAAGTGGTTGAAGGCCGCTTTCTTTTTTTCTTTTCCGAAATAACGAAGCGGAGTTTTGCAGGACGAACAAAATCAAAAACAACCGGTTTTTGCGACAACCGCGCCGGCATTTGACAAAGTTCCCGGGCGTGAGAATTTTCAAATGCGGATGGGCGGAATCTTCTCCGCAATGCCGCGACCATTCGAGAACCAATGTGAAGGGAAATTGAATTATGAGAGCCGCAATCGCTGAACCCAGGGAAAAGACGCCGAAAATGTACGAAACCGAAAATGATATTCCATTGAAACGCCGAATTGAACTGAACGCGTTGATGAACCAGCGGCTGGCTGACGCCGTGGATCTTCAACTGCAAATGAAACAGGCGCATTGGAACGTGAAAGGCCCGAATTTTATCGGACTGCATAAATTGTTTGATGAGATTGACGAAGCGGTGGAAACCTACGTGGATTTGATCGCCGAACGCATCGTCCAGTTGGGCGGCATCGCCGAAGGCACGGCGCGAATTGCCGCCGAGCGTTCGCAACTCGGGGAATATCCGCTCGACATCGCTGACAGTTCGGCTCACGTGGAAGCGGTTGCGCACGCGCTTTCAACTTTTGGACACAGCGCCCGGACGATGATTGATGAGGCGGATGATCTGGATGACGCGGACACGTCGGATATGTTCACGGAAATTTCGCGTGGGATTGACAAATGGTTGTGGTTCGTCGAAGCCCATTCGCAGGCTTCAAAATAAAAAGTATTTGAAAACGCGAAAACGCCGGTATTGAGCCGGCGTTTTTTCATTCTGCGAATTTAGAACGCGATCTACGCGTTTGCCGCCATGTAATCGCTCGCGCCTTGCATGATGGCCGCGCCCATCGCGCTGAGTTTTCCGTGCTGCCGGACGGTTTCGATTCCGAGAGCGAAAAGCCGCGCGTTTTCCGCGAGATCTTTACGCGCTTTTTCCAGCGATGACCCGGAAAGAATGCCGCTGTCAATCAAATGTTTGACGGCGCGGTGCATTCGCGCGGTGACAAATGTGGCGTGATAAATTCCTTCCATCGGACGCGGATCCACGCGTAACGGCGAGCGAAAGAGTTCGTCGGGAGAATTTTCTACCAACGGTTCTTTTGAGCAAAATCCAAAAAGCAAATTGTGCGCGCTTTCATGCGCGAGCATCTGCACCATGCCGATTTCGCCGTCGCGCCGGTTGGCGTTGATCATGATCGCGCCCCACAACATGAACGCCGATGCGCCGTCAAAAGTCATCGCTTTCGGATCTTCGATTCCGGCGGCGAGAATGATTTCCAAAACGAGCGCGCGGATTTCAGCCGCAAGTTCGGGATCACCCGCTTCCATGAGCGCGAGCGCGTCCTGAATCTGCGCGCGGCAACTGGCAACTGCTTCCGTCGTCGGTGGAAAAATGGCGAAGGTCGCCGTTGCATCCGTATCCACGAATCGCGCGTAACGTCGTCCCGCCGGATCGCGCACCGGATCGGGCAGCGCCAAAATAATCGGCCCGCCGGAATGCGGAGGCAGATGAATCAATTCATCGAGCAGCCGCGACGCGTCTTCGATTCGATCTTCTTCAATCGCCAGAACCGCATCGTGATAAAAACAGAATGCCTGCGGAGAAATGGATTTGCTTTCGAGTTGCGAGAGAAAAATTTCAATGCGTTCCGAAGGAAGTTCAAGCGCCTCGTTCGCCTGTTGAAAAATATAACGCAAACTTTCCGCGAGACCCGAGCGCATCCGCTGGCTCAGGAAATGAACGCGTTCGATGCTCGGCTCAAAGTCGTATAAATTTTCAGGTGCGCGAACGGAGAATTTTTCTTCCTGTGTGGAATTCATGAAATTAAAAGAGGTTGCGAACGAACGGGCGGACAAAAAACGCGGCTTTGGAAATGCAGCAGCCGAATACAAGGCCGGGCGAGTTTTGGCTCGCCCGGCGTGAATATCAAGACTCAGCAGAATCCACCGGGGGCGGACCTTTAACGCCGACGGCCTTGCCGCCGATCATCGGTTTGGAGAATTTGTTTTTAGAACCGGATTTGTCCGAGCCGGTCTGGTTGAAACCGAACAGTTTGGATTTGTCCAGTTGGATGGGTTTAGTTGTGGATTTCATGGTGACGCTTTTCTAACATGCGGGCAAACGTTGTCAAGTTTCATCATTGATGGTTCAACGGCCAGAAATTTTCCCGCTTTTCCATGATTCGTTTTTTGATCTCGCGCGGCCACGGTTACACGATCAGGCAGGTGAAAAAATCCCGGCTCGCGCCACGGGTCCGCGCCATGAATTACGACCGGCTGCTGCGCTCGCGCTTTCTGCGCCGCGCCACTTACATTTTCACCGATCTGGATCGGCTTGGTTTCTGGGAACTGGAACTCGCGGCGGATATTTTTCTTCAACTGAAAAATTCCGGAATCAAGGTTCTGAACAATCCCGCGCTGGCGAAAACGCGCTATCCGCTTCTGCGCGCTTTGCACAATGCCGGGTTGAACGATTTCAATGTCTATCGCGCCGACGAAATCCAGTCCATCGCGCGCTTTCCGGTTTTTCTCAGAAAACTTCAGGGACATCGCGAACCGCTCAGTGATTTGTTGGAAACGCGCGAGGAACTGGAGAAAGCGATTTCCGCCGCCGTTGCCCGCGGCATTCCAATGGAAAATCTGCTCGCCGTCGAGTTCGCGGCGGAACCGGTGCGTCCGGGATTGTTTCGCAAACTTTCCGCGTTTCGAATCGGCGACGTCATCGTGCCGCACATTTCCGTGCATGACACCGCGTGGCTTGTGAAATATGGAAAACTCGGAATTGCCGGCGAGGAACTGTATCGCGAGGAATTGAATCTGCTTCAGACCAATCCGTTCGCCGCGCATCTGAAAAAAGTTTTCGACATCGCGCAAATCGAATATGGCCGCGCGGATTTTGGATTTTATCAGGGGCGCATTCAGATTTACGAAATCAACACAAATCCCACTCTGGTTGCGCCGTTTCAACATCCCTCGGCAATTCGCCGGCAGAGCCTGCAATTCGCGTGGAAAACATATCTCGAAGCATTGACCGCGATTGACACGCCTCGCGGCGGCTGGCCGGCGCGCCTTGCCGATGGGCATTTGCAACGCCATCGCGCCTGGAAAAATCTTCTGGCGCGAAGCCGAAAGGTTCATTAAAAGTTCGCTTTGCGTAACGAACACGCGCGTTCGCATTGTGAAACTTTCCCTGATCATCAGCACGTACAACCAGCCTGAATCGCTGGCGAAAGTGCTGGCCGGCGTCTCGCTGCAAAAAATTCCGCCCGACGAAATTCTCATCGCCGACGACGGCTCCGGCGAATCCACGCGCGAAGTGATTGAAGCGTGGCGCGGTGAGGCGAAAATTCCAACGCATCATCTCTGGCATCCCGACAATGGATTTCTGAAAACAACAATACTCAACAAAGCCGTCGCCGCGGCTGCGGGAGAATATCTCATTTTTCTCGACGGTGATTGCGTGCCGCATCCGCTTTTCATTTCGGATCATCGCGCGATGGCGGAACGCGGGTGCTGGGTTCAGGGCCGGCGTTGTTTTGTCCGGGAGAAATTCGTCGGGGAATTCGCGCCCGGAAAAATTTCCGTCTGGAAATGGATTCTGCGCGGACGCCTGGCGCGTCCCGCAAAATGTTTTCGCCTGCCTTGCGCGCTGGTTTTGCGCAATCAGAAACAACGCGGCATTCTCGGATGCAACATGGCGTTCTGGCGCGACGACGTACTCGCCGTGAACGGTTTTGATGAATCCTACGTTGGCCGTGGAATGGGCGCGGATTCCGATCTGGGCAGCCGGATTTACAATCTGGGCCGCGCGCGAAAATTTGTTTATGGCCGCGCGATTGTTTTTCATCTCGATCATCCGATCATGCCGCGCCCGCATTCCGCGCAAAACCGGAAAAAGTTGTATGACGTGCTTCGGACCGGAAAAACCCGCTGCGAGCGCGGTGTGGATCAGTATCTTTTGAAAACTCCAATTTTACCGCGCGCCGATTTGAATTGTGAAAACGCACAGTCGGATTTGGTTCCGGATACGGAAGATTTTGAAGATTCCGTCGCAAAATAAATGTTAGGCGCAAAAGGATGGAAGAGTTCGTTTAAAAGTTTCAAAAGTTTGTTGCCGCTGTTGTGTTGTTCAGCCCGTTAGCAGAAAATTAAAAACGTCAGGCCGAAATTGAAAATTTCAGCCTGACGTTGTTTTTTATCGTTACGCTCGGTTGAGTGTCGGGCGTTTTTCGATTTGAATTGTTACGACAGGAACCAGCCGGCGCGATTGTCGCGTTTCACGAAGAGCGCGGCTTCGGGAACATTTTTTACGCGCATCGCCGGTCCGTCCCATTCGATTTTTTGGCCGACATTCAGCGAGACGCAGCCGAGCAGCATGATTTCGGCAAGCTGCCCGCCGATGTCGAATCGCGAATAGCACATTTCCGGTTTGTTTTCTTTGACGGCAGCGATCCATTCCTGGTGATGCCGGCGGTCGTTGTCGCCCTTGAACGGATTGCGCGGAATGCGAGTCGGATATTGCGCCACGGCCGGATGTTTCAGGTAATGACGATATTTTTTGTCGTCGGTCAATTTGACGTAAAATTGTTCGCCGTAGTCGTCCGGAGAAAAAACGGTTCCTTTTTCGCCGATGAGCAGACAGCCGCTGCCGGGTATTTCTCCAAGCAGACTTTGAATATCTCCCGTGACTTCTTTTGGCGGTTTGTTGCTGCCATCGTGCCGGGTCGGATTGTCCGGCAACGGCTGGCCGCCGTCATACCACCAAAGCGTGACGGGTGATTGTTCCATCGTGTCGTGGCGGTGGAAAAATGTTTTATGAGCGGCGGGAATTGAGATTTTCCGCGCGGGAAATTCAAAACGAATTTTTGAACCGATGGGATAGGTTTCCTGATTTGGCACGCCGAAAGATTGCGCTTCAACCTCCGTTGGATCGGCCAGTTGCAATGCGCGAAACGGCATGTTGACGGTGTGGCACGCCATGTCGCCGAGCGCGCCGGTGCCAAAATTCCTCCAGCCGCGCCAGTTGAACGGTTCGTAAACTTTCGATTTGTACGGACGCATCGGCGCGGGTCCGATCCAGATGTCCCAATCCAACGAAGCCGGGATGGGATCCGATCCGGACGGGCGCTCCATTCCCTGCGGCCAGATGGGACGATTTGTCCAGATGTGAACGGCGCTGATGCGGCCGATCAATCCGTCCTGAATACATTCCACCGCGCGCCGCAAACCATCGGACGCGCTGCCTTGATTTCCCATTTGCGTGACGAGTTTTTTTTCGTGGGCCATTTTGCGCAAATAACGCGCTTCATAAACCGTTTGCGTCAGCGGCTTCTGACAATAAACGTGTTTGCCCAGGTGCATGGCCGCGGAAGCCGCAATGGCGTGAAAATGGTCCGGCGTGGCCACGTCCACGGCGTCAATGTCTTTTTCCATTTCATCAAACATTTTTCGGAAATCCTGGTAAAACTTCGCGCTCGAATATTTTTGCAGCGGAACGGCGCAATGAGCCGAATCCACATCGCACAGCGCGACAATATTTTCCGTGTTGCAGCAATTCGTGTCGCTGGCGCCTTTTCCGCCCGCGCCGATGACGGCGATGTTGAGTTTGCTGTTCAGATTTTGTCCGCGCAGCAGAGTGGGAACACCGAATGTAACGGCTCCGGCCGCGAGCGAGGTGGCCTTGATAAACTGTCGCCGGTTGATGCCGGAAGAACGAAGATTGGATTTCATGTTTCTATTGCTATCGGATTCCGGCACGCATGACAAATTCTTTGCGTAGTTTTTTATATCGCGAGACTTGTACAAAAAAATCTTTCGGCAAACTTCGGTAAATGGAGACCTGAAATTTTTGCCGACGAATTTTTTTCGGCAAAATTTGCGTTCTCCGCGTTGAATAAAAATTCATGTCCTGCCGATTGCAAAGAATTCGCTTCAAACATCGCGCTCGCGCGGTTCATGTTACAATACTGCAAAAAAGGGTATCTTTTTCACGTTGTTTTGCGGCAAGAGGCGCGCGGATTATTTGTGTTATGAATTTATATAGTGTGCGCGCGCGGCAGGTCTGGCCGCGGCTCAGAATTCGAAATGCTTTCACACTGATCGAACTGCTGGTGGTGATTGCAAT
>DASSNZ010000205.1:0-3749 GCA_035701135.1 Verrucomicrobiia bacterium | reverse complement strand
TCGCGGCGGATGTGTTGTTCGCGCGTGCCGAGGGCGAGACGCAAGGCAGGTTTGCCGCGTGAATCTTTGGAAACGCCGACGATGCGTCCGGGCATCTGGCGTTTGAATTCATCCTTGGTGGCGAAGAACGCGGCGTGCGGTCCGCCGTAACCGAGCGGCACGCCAAACCGTTGCGCGCTACCGACGGCGATGTCCGCGCCAAATTCGCCGGGCGGTTTGATCAACGTCAGCGCAAGCAAATCCGTGGCAACCGTCAACATCGCGCCGACGCTGTGAACTTTTTCGGCGAAGCCGGAGTAATCATGAATCGCGCCGAACGTGTCGGGATATTGCACGAGCGCGCCAAAAACGTTTTCGTTGAATTGAAATTGTTCGTGATTGCCGACGACGACTTCAATTCCGAGCGCTTTGCCGCGTGTGCGAACGACTTCGATGTTTTGCGGATGGCAGGTTTCGGAAACGAAGAAAATATTTTTCGCCGGCGAGACTCCAGCGCTCCCGGATTTCAGCCGGTGCGACATCATCATCGCTTCGGCGCACGCGGTGGCTTCGTCGAGGAGCGAGGCGTTGGCGATGTCGAGCGCGGTCAAATCGGAAACCATCGTCTGGAAATTCAGCAGCGCTTCGAGACGGCCCTGGGAAATCTCGGCCTGATACGGCGTGTATTGCGTGAACCAGCCGGGATTTTCGAGGACGTTGCGCTGGATGACCGGTGGTGTGACGCAATCGTAATAACCTTGCCCAATGAATGAGCGATAAACTTTATTTTCGCCGGCAATTTTTTTTAATTCCGCGAGCGCTTCAAATTCACTTTTCGCCGGCGGCAGATTTAATTTTTTTTGCAGCCGGATTTTTTTGGGAACGGCGGCGGACGCAAGCGCGTCGAGCGAATCGAAGCCAACGGTCTTCAACATTTCGGCGGATTCAGCGGCGTTTGGGCCGATGTGGCGGCGGACAAATGGGTCCGGGTGGTCGAGCGAGCCGGTATTTTCTTTTTGCGGATGTTCCGAAAATAACATGCGTGGAAAGTATGTTTGAGCGGCGGCAAATCAAGTGCGATCTCACCGGGATTTTCGGAGCGGGAAACTTCCCGCCCCCGATCTGGAGGGATTTCAGCAGAATACAATATATCCGATTTCGGCTTTTTAAAAGCCACAACAAATGGTGTTTTTTGGCCGAAAAAGGTGAAACAAAAGATTGTCTTACGCGGTAATTTTTCGTATGATTCCGGCATTGAAAACGGGACCGCCCGACGGCCTTCAACTGTTCAGTTTTTATATGCCTGAGGAAAAGATTTTGGAAGCAACAGACGACACGAAAACCAGCGTTCGCACATCTGAAAATTACGACGCATCGAAGTTAAGCCAGCTCAAAGGATTGGAGGCTGTGCGCAAGAAACCCGGCATGTACATTGGCGGAACGGACGAGCGCGCTTTGCATCATTGCGTTTCGGAAGTGCTGGACAATTCCGTGGACGAACATCTGGCCGGTCATTGCACGCGGATTGAAGTGACGATTCACGTGGATGGCTCGATTTCGATTCGCGACAACGGCCGCGGCATTCCTGTGGACATCAACAAGGAAAGCGGTCTGCCGGGCGTGGAACTGGTTTTGACGACGCTGCATTCCGGCGGCAAGTACGGCCAGGGCGGTTACAAATTTTCCGGCGGAACCCACGGCGTCGGCGCGAAATGCGTCAACGCGGTGAGCGAATGGTTTGAAGTTGAAGTTTCGCGCAATCAGCAGATCTATCACATGGAATTCGAGCGCGGGAAAACGACCAAAAAACTGGAAGTGATCGGAAAATCCGCGGGCACGGGAACTTTGATTACGTTCAAGCCGGATCCGGAAATTTTCCAGGAGACGACGGAATTCAAGGCGGATCGCGTCAGCCAGCGTTTGCGTGAATTGGCGTTTCTGAATTCCGGTCTGGAAATTGTTTTTACCGACGAGCGCCAGGCGAATGCGAAGAAGGAGGTTTATTATTACAAGGACGGCGTTGAGGAATTTGTAAAACAGTTGAACAAGAACAAAACGCCGTTGTATCCGAAGCCGATTTCGTTTCGCAAGGAAACCAGGGAGCGCAACGACAACAAGGAAATCGAAGTTCATGTCGAAGTCGTTCTGCAATACAACGACAGCTACAATGACCAGGTTCTTTGTTACACGAACACGATTCATAATCCGGATGGCGGCGCGCATTTGTCCGGTTTCCGCAGCGCGTTGACGCGGGCGATCAACCAGTACGCAAAATCCAACAATCTGTTGAAGGAAAAAGATCCGCAGATTACCGGCGACGACGTTCGCGAAGGATTGACGGCGGTGATTTCCGTGAAGCACAGCGATCCGAAATTTGAATCGCAGACGAAGGTGAAATTGCTCTCGCCCGAAGTCGAAAGCATCGTGAGTTCCGTGACTTATGAAGGTCTGATGAATTATTTCGATGCCAACCCGCCGGTCGCGAAAAAAATCGTGGACAAGGGATTAAACGCCGCCCGCGCCCGCGAAGCGGCGCGAAAAGCGCGCGAAGCGGTTCGGAAAAGCGCACTGACCGGCGGCGGTTTGCCTGGAAAGCTGGCGGATTGCTCCGACCGCGATCCGGAAAACACCGAGCTTTATATCGTCGAAGGTGATTCCGCAGGCGGCTCCGCGAAACAAGGGCGCGACCGGAAATTCCAGGCGATTCTCCCGATTCGCGGCAAACTGATCAACGTGGAAAAAGCGCGGCTGGACAAGGTTTTACAAAATAACGAAATCCGAACGATGATTACCGCTGTCGGCACGGGCATTGGCGACGGCGAAGGCGAGGGGGCGTTCAATCTGGAAAAACTCCGCTACCATAAAATTATTATCATGACCGACGCGGATGTGGACGGTTCGCACATTCGCACGTTGTTGCTCACGTTTTTCTACCGGCAAATGCCGCAGTTGATCAAACAAGGTTTTGTTTATATCGCGCAGCCGCCGCTTTATTCCATTACGCGAAAAAAACGCACGGATTACGTGGACGACGATGCGCAGTTGAATCGAATTCTGTTGCAAAATGGAACCGAGGAAGTGCGCTTGAAAAACATCGCGGACGGACGCGAGTTTACGCCGAAGCAACTGGAGGAAATTCTTTCTTTGCTGGAATCGCTGGACAAACACGCGACTTATATCCGGCGCCAGGGAGGCGATTTCGCGGATTACGTGGAAAAGCGGAACGCGCAGGGATTGTTGCCGCAACACATGGTGAAAGTGCGCGATGGAAACGACGAAACGGTCCATTATTTTGTCACGAACGAGGAAATGGAAACGTTCAAACAGGCCAACCCGGATTTGTTTGGAACCGACACGGAATTCGAGCGTCGCAAAGACGGACCGACGCGACGCGCCACGATTTCGGATTTGCATCTGGAAAGCAAAGCCATCGCGGAATTGCTCGGAAAACTTTCGCAGAAAGGTTTGGCTGTCGCGCATTACGCGGCGCAGGATAATCCGTTGTTCGAACTGATCGAAGGGGAAGGCGAAAAGGCGACCGTTACGCCGCTGTTTTCGATTCCTGAAATTCTCGCCGGCGTTAAAGCGGTCGGCAAAAAGGGAATCCAGATGTATCGCTTCAAAGGTCTTGGCGAAATGGACGCCAAGGAATTGTTTGAGACAACGATGAATCCGGCGAAACGGAAGTTGCTGCGCATTGATCTCACCGACGCCGTTGAAGCCGAGGAAATGTTCGTGAAACTCATGGGCGACGAAGTCGAGCCGCGCCG
>DASSNZ010000204.1:0-2335 GCA_035701135.1 Verrucomicrobiia bacterium | reverse complement strand
GTTCGAGCCGCTCGATCCGAAAAATTTCAGTTACAATTCTCCGCAAGGCTGGTGTCCGAAATGCCGCGGTTTCGGCGAATTATTTTACATGCCGGAAGACGTGGATCGCGGCGCGCGCGAAGATGCGATTGCGGAATCGTGGTATGAGTGGCAGGAAGGCGAGCGCGAAATTTGCCCTGAATGCAACGGCGCGCGGCTGAATTCCATCGCGCGGGCGGTGAGACTTGGAATTTTCAATTCCATGTTCCAGGTTCCGGATTCCAACCCTGAAATTTTTTCAAATCTTAAATCTCGAATTTCCAATCCAATCTCCGCGCCGACCATTGACACATTCGGACGAATGTCCGTAGAGCAGGCGGAAGCCGTTTTCCGCAACGTGAAATTGAAAGGCCGCGACGCGGAAATCGCGCGCGACATTTTGCCGGAAATTCGCGAGCGTTTGAAATTTCTCTGTGAGGTTGGCCTGGGTTATCTGCAACTCCATCGCGGCGTGCCGACTTTGAGCGGCGGCGAAGCGCAACGCATCCGGCTCGCGGCGCAGCTCGGCTCGAACCTCAGCGGTGTTCTTTACGTTCTCGACGAGCCGACGATTGGATTGCACGCGCGCGACAACGAACAATTGCTCGCGACACTTCAGAAATTGCAGTCACGCGGCAATTCCGTCGTGGTCGTCGAGCACGATGAGGAAACGATGCGCCGCGCGGATTACGTGATTGATCTCGGTCCGGGCGCGGGCGTTCACGGCGGTCAGGTGGTCGCGACGGGAACGTTGAAAGAACTGCTCAGGCACGAGGATTCCATCACCGGAAAATGTCTGCGCGCGAAAAAAAGTTATCCGGCGCGCGGGAAACGCAGGCCAGTTTTGAAATCTCAAATCTCGAATCTGAAATTTCAAACGGAGCGGATCACGTTGCAAAATGCCTCGGCTCACAATCTGAAAAATCTCACGGTTCCTTTTCCGCTGAGGCGATTCGTCGTCGTCACCGGCGTGAGCGGTTCCGGGAAAAGCACGATGATTCGCGAATGTCTTTTGCCGCTGCTGCAATCGAAATTTAAAAATCAGAAATCTAAAATTCCGTCGAGTGATTCCGCGCGCGGGAAGATTTCCGGATACGAATCGCTCCGCGCCGTTTATGAAGTGGACCAGTCGCCGATTGGCCGCACGCCGCGCTCGATTCCCGCGACTTACGTTGGATTCTTCGACGTGATCCGGCAATTGTTCGCGCAGATTCCCGAAGCGCGATTGCGCGGTTATTCGCCGAGCCGGTTTTCTTTCAACAGCGCGCAAGGCCGCTGCCCCGAATGCGAGGGCGCGGGCCAGATCAAATTGGAAATGAATTTTCTGCCGCCCGAGTTCGTGCGGTGTGAAACCTGCGGCGGCTGCCGGTTCAATCGCGAAACGCTGGACATCGAATACAACGGGAAAAATATCGCGCAGGTTCTGGAACTTTCGGTCGAGGAAGCAATGGAATTTTTCGCGAGCGTTCCGAAAATCAGGCGCGCGTTGCAGGCGCTCTGCGATACGGGTCTGGGTTATTTAAAACTCGGCCAGCAAAGCCCGACGTTGAGCGGCGGCGAAGCGCAACGCGTGAAGCTGGTAACGCATCTTTTAAGCGGATTGAAAGACGCTCAACAGACATTTGATTTTAGAAATCCGAAATCCGAAATCCGAAGTCCAAAATCCAATCTGTTCATTCTGGAAGAACCGACGATTGGCCTGCACATGGCGGACGTGCGGCGGCTCGTGGATGTTTTGCAACGGCTCGTTGACGCCGGGCATTCTGTGGTTGTGATCGAGCATAATCTGGATCTGATTGCGGAAGCGGATTGGGTGATTGACCTCGGACCGGAAGGCGGAACCGGCGGCGGACAAATCGTCGCGGAAGGGACACCGGAACAGGTTGCGAAAAATAAACGTTCGCACACGGGAAGATTTCTCAAACAACTCCTCGCGAAATCCAAAGCGTTGAAGTAACGTCTCCTTTGCGAAACGCAGACCGATTTCGCAAACCAAATTTCTTCAAGCTTGTTTTTTAACTTCGCTCAATCAAACTTATCAAGGCAACGGAGAGATGGCTGAGTGGTTTAAAGCACACGCCTGGAAAGCGTGAGTAGGTCAAAAGCCTACCGGGGGTTCGAATCCCCCTCTCTCCGCCAGTTTCAAAAGAGTTTTTTCGTTTTCTGATTTCCTCGTTGAGTAATTGCGAAGGCTGATCAATGTATCAGAACCAACCGCAGAAAACGTTTCGGACCGGAAGAACCGCTGTAGCTTGCCTGCCAGATCTGGCGTCCATCGGAATCGGTTCCAATTATTTGCTGGATCATTCCCGACGAC
>DASSNZ010000203.1:0-2418 GCA_035701135.1 Verrucomicrobiia bacterium | reverse complement strand
ACTTGTCATCACGCTGAAACCCGGCGCGAAGATCGAAAATCTGGATTGCATTCAAGCCGGAAAAATCGCGGGGAAAATCGTTTCTCTGAACGCGTATCTGATTCAATTTAAAAATGAATCCGAGGCTCAGGCCGCGCGCGATTGTCTGTCCGGCAATCCGGACGTGGATTCGATTGATTCCAATTTCACCGTGGATCGAACACCGCCGCTTCAGCCACTCGATGCGAGCGTCGCGCCGGATTTTAATTTGAAAGTAAACCAGCCCAGCGGCGATTGTCCGATTGTTATCGGTCTTGTGGATACCGGCAGTACGGTTCCGGCGAGTTTGAAAAATTTGGTCCGCCCGCCGATGTCGGTTTTTGCAAATTCACAGTCTCCCGCTCCCGGGGATCTGACGCATGGAACAGCGATGCAGGATACGATGGCCGAGATGATACAAAATGCCGGCCGTGGGAGTACTTCGGTTCAGATTCAACCGATGGATGTTTACGGCGGCAACGCGACAACGACCACGTTCGACGTGGCGCAAGGTATTTACAAAGTTATTACCCAAGGCCATGCCAATATCATCAATCTAAGTCTCGGCAGTCCCGGCGATAGCTCCGTGTTGCATAATGTAATCCGGCAGGCGAGCGAGCAGGGGGTTGTGTTTTTCGCTGCGGCGGGAAATGAGCCGGTCACCACGCCGACATATCCGGCGGCGTATCCGGAAGTGTTCGCCGTGACGGCGGGCGAGCGCAATGGCCAGGTTTCCAATTACGCCAATCGCGGCAATTTCGTTGACATGATGGCGCCGGGCACGAGCATTGTTCCGTTCGACGGCCAATCCTATTTTGTTACAGGAACTTCAACCGCGACGGCTTACGTTTCGGGACTTGTCGCGGGAATGGCGGATTTACAGGGAAATTGCCCAAGCGAAGTCATTCCAGCGGTGCGCGCCAAACTCGGCGTGAGTTTTCAATGAATTCCCGCAATTCGATGGCTCTCTCAAACCATGCGGTTGAAAATTGCGCCAATTGCATTTTTCACGAAAAAAAAATGCGGCTGACTTGCCGCTTGCGCCAAACGGAACCGGCGATACCCTGTTATTGTGGATTGGCACACTGGCCGAACTTTCTTTCTGCTGGCCGTAGTCTTCTACGGGCTTGGCGTGTTTTACTCGGTTTTCCTGTGGCGAAAAGGTTTTCAACAGGACAACCGGGTGAACTATTTTTTGTTGCTCTTGGGTTTTTGCCTTCATACGACCGCGATGATTCAACGCGGGTTTTCGTTGAAACATTGCCCCGTCAACAATCTCTACGAAGCGATGACGTTTCTGACATGGACAATCGCCGCCGCGTATCTCGTGATGGGAATCTGGCGACGTCTGCGATTTCTCGGCGCATTCACATCGCCGCTCCTGTTCGCTGTTGGCGTTTTCGCGCTGATGCCCGCGCTGGATCCGGCGCACGGGCCGAAGCCGCAATTTTCCGGCGCGGGCGCGAGTCTTCACGCGGCATTAATTCTACTCGCGTACGGCGCTTTTGGATTGGCCGCCATCGCCGCGATCATGTTTCTGACTCAGGAACACAATTTAAAATTTCACAAACTCCGCGCCATGCTTTCGCTGTTCCCGCCGATTCAAAGATTGGAATTGATCGCCAGCCGTCTCGTGCTCGCGGGATTCATTTTGCTCACGGTCGGCCTCGCGGTCGGCGGTGATTTGCCGCGTCCGAAAGGAACGCATTTCCTTGAAGATCCGAAAGTTCTCTGGTCCGCGTTCTTGTGGATTTTGTATCTTGGAATTCTGATTTCACGCTGGCGTTTCGCGCAATCCGGCCGGCGCTTCGCCCTGAGCGTGATCGGCACATTCACTTTTCTTTTGCTGACTTTTTGGGGAACGAACCTGCTTTCCACTCTGCACCATCCATGA
This sequence comes from Verrucomicrobiia bacterium, assembly GCA_035701135.1. GTDB lineage: Bacteria > Verrucomicrobiota > Verrucomicrobiia > Limisphaerales > DASXHY01 > DASXHY01. The sequence continues at coordinate 506 of DASSNZ010000203.1, read as the reverse complement.
GCGACGAAGGTTTCAGGCGCGAAGAATTCGGTGTCCGGCGATCAATATTTTGCCGTCGCGCGGAATTTCGGATTTCGGATTTCGGGCATTCTGGAATCCCAAACCTGGGTTTTGAAAATTTTGCAACTCGTCCTTCCGAAACGGAAGTTGATGATTGTTCATCCGGCGCATCGCGCGTGAAATTTTTCGCATTTCTCACATGATCATTGCTCTTGGGCTGAGTCACCATTCCGCGCCGGTTGAATTACGCGAGCGATTCGCGTTTGCCGAAGCGCGCGTCCCCGCCGCGCTCCAGCTTTTGCGCGAACAAGGCATCGCGAACGAGGCGGTGATTCTTTCGACGTGCAATCGTGTGGAAATTTACGTTGCGACGCCGCTCGCGCCGGACGTCGCGTTCACTGAGTTGAAAGGATTCCTCACGACGTGCCATAATTATCGCGATCCGATCACGGACGAAATTTACATGCTCGCCGAACCGCGCAGCATCGAGCATTTGTTCCGCGTCG
>DASSNZ010000202.1:0-3233 GCA_035701135.1 Verrucomicrobiia bacterium | reverse complement strand
CGACCGGGCTGGTGGACACAACAAAGTTCTCGAAATTCATGCTGGTATCCACCGCGTTATGGACGAACAACAATCCCACGCCATCAATCGTTCCGGAGAGATCGCCGGAAGCCGCGCCGCCGGGAATCACGTTGTTGCCATTCACGGAAAGCACATTCCAATTCGTCGCTGCCGCGTGGAACGCATATTGGTTTGTCAGGTAGGAAGTGGCGGTGAGATCAATATTGATCGGTTCAACCGAATAAAACCACGAGCCGTTTACCCGAATCGCCCAATACGTTGTGACCGCGCCATCGTTTCGAGCGCCTGCGTTGCCGGGTTGAAATTGCGCCTGAAGCGTTATGACCGGATGGCTCGCAATATCAATTGGCGCAAATGGCAGGCCCGATAATCCAGTGTCGTTGGTGAAAGTTGTGTAGGCAAGATTGGTGCTCGTCGTGGTAAATCCGGAGTAATCGAAATACGCGCCCTGGCCGAAACCCACTGAAAAAATTCCACCGCTGGCGCCGGCTCCGAATGCGTTCGCCCAGCCCACGTCGGTCAAGGATAGATTTCCGCTTGGCCCGACGTACGGAAGCGTTTCCGAATACAGCATGTCGGAAGGACGAGGCAAAACGTTCAAAGCCAGCGAACCCGCCGGCGCGTTTGTCATTCCCGCGATATTCGTGGCCGTCACCGAATAAACGACGCCGTTCGCGGTGGCGTCATCGAGACTGACATTTGTAATGGTGAGCGTATTGTTCGCGACGCCGATATATTTTCCGCCTTCCGTCAGAGGAACGTCATTCGTCGTCCATTGATAACTCAACGGCAACGTGCCGTTGAAACGGGTCAACAGGGAAACGCCGCCGCCTTCATAAACATTTTGAATCGCGGTCGCAAATGTATTGGCCGGAGGATTTGCCGGCGGAGGATTGTTGGCGAATACCTGAAGCGCAAAACGGTTGAAATTCGGCTGGCCGGTCGTGGGCGTAATGACAATTCCAACACCCGTGATCGGCTGGGAAACATCCAATGACGCAACGCCGCCAATTGTCACGTCGGTTGAATTGATCGTTAGAGAATTCCAGACGTTCGCCGGATTGGTATAAACAAGCGTGGCGTTCGTCATTTGCGGATAATCAAGCGTCCCCGAGTCCGGCATAATATACGACGTGGCGACATACCATGAGCCGCCCACCTGAACCGCGAAGTAGTTTGTGCCGGGCGCGCCGCCACCGTTTCGTTCCTCCACTGAAAACGTCAGGTTCGTCAGAAGATTCGGACTGTTGATGGTCGAAAAAGACGAATTCCCGCCGCTTCCCGGTCCCGAGGATGCGGTCGTATAAATAATCCCGGGTGTGGTCTGATTGGGAAGCAGGTTGCTGTAATAAACCGTGTTCGCCGGCAACGATTCGCCAGTGGCTCCATCGGTCGGTTGAGGGCTTGCCGTGTAAATGCCGACGTATGGACCTGTTGTTTGTGAAGTGGCCACCGGCGTCCAGCCCACGCTGGAAAGACCGGCATTTCCCGTGATCACTCCGGGATTTCCTGTTCCCCAATCTTCGACATAAATGTTTGTGAATGCCGCATTGGCAAACGGCGCAAAGCCGGATGCGGCAAGAAGAACGATCGTGAGAATTGATTTTTTCATGGTTGTTGGAAGCTGATCTTCTGTGAAACAAATTTCATTGCGATCACGATTCGGCTTTTAAAAATTTCGTGTCCGACGCGTCATCGTTTTCATTTCTATTGATAACCATTCATCCAGCCCGGCCATCGAACACCGCCTTTATCGGCGTAAGTCGTGTCGAAGTTCGGACTCCAGTTGAATCGGAACATTTCTTTCAATCCCACCGGTCGCGCGGAGCCGTCCACAAAAACCATATTGGATGGTCTTTTGCCGGAATGCCGCACGATGCAGCAGAAATCGGAAATGCCGCCCGACCCGCCGGTGGTGGCTTCGGTTCCTTCCGTGCCTTTTGCTCCGGGAAGTTTGTCTTTTTCACTGACCGTCGTTCCGTCCCAGAGGCAATCGCCGAAAACCGGCACGTCCTTTTTGCTGGCCGCCGAAGCAAGCTTTCGCCAATAACCGGCCGCGTTGCCGGGCGGATTATGCATCCAGGCGTTGATGCCGTAGCTTCCGGCCAATCCTTTATAGGCCCACGGAGGAATCGGCGTCGCCGCCATGCTTCCCTCGCCCCAGCGTCCCCAAGCATCCCGCGAATGATCCATGCTGTTGTCCCAGGGATTCGGCAGCATGTCCCGCGTCCGCGTCGCAACAGGACAGAAATAAATTTTTTCGGAGGTGTATTTTTTCAACGAAACGACCCAATGCCCGTCCGGCGGCGCGCTCCATCCGGCGGGCATACTGTCTCCGTTGTCACCGGCGTACAGGTTGAATCCAAGGATCCATTGATGAAGATTGGACGTGCATTGAATTCGCCTCGCCTTGTCCTTTGCTTTGGCCAGCGCCGGAAGCAATAACGCGGCGAGAATGGCGATAATCGCAATCACAACCAGCAATTCGATCAGGGTAAATGCTTTTAAATTCCGGCGACTGGACAAATCTCTACTCATCAAAACTCACAAACCGCTCGTTTCGTTTCCCGCAAGAATTTTTAAAGCGCATTGGAAAACTTCCGTTTCCGCCGATGAAAACGACAGATTAAAATCATTCCACCCAGACTCAGCAACGCCGTTGTTCCCGGTTCGGGAACAGCCGAAAGCGTCGCGACAAAATTCGCGTCGCCTGCGTAATCGAACGCATTAAAGAACCCGCTGTCATTGATAAAATCGCTTGTCGTATATTGAAACTGACTTTCCGTTCCGTAGTTCGACACCGGATGAAAATCGCCGCCACCCACATCCGCGTAATTCGCCGTGAGCGCGGAAACCCGCACCGGCGTCAACGTGTTTCCGCTGACGTTCACAAACATCGCGCTGTAATCGCTGCCGAAACTCAGGTGAATATCATTAAACGTGAACGTGATTGCATCGCCGGTGTTCAGCGACGCCGTGCTCGCGATGGTATTTGCGGAAAGCCCGACAAACGAACTGTCGCCTGTCGTCAGGCCGGTTGTGTTCGGATACATGGTGTTGAAAATCGCCAACTGAATGTTTGCGGCGCTGTCGAAATTGCCGGATTTGAAAAATTGAAATTGCTGGAGGCTCACCGTGTCACCATTTGCCAGACCCGGAGCCGGCGTTGCGCCCAGAGACGTTGAAAAACCCTGCGCATAAATCGTATTCCA
>DASSNZ010000201.1:0-11731 GCA_035701135.1 Verrucomicrobiia bacterium | reverse complement strand
GCAAAGACAGCGACGACAATTCTGTTCCGGGCGGAAACGGTTACGGCGCGGTAAGCGTGAGTTCATCCGGCAAAATTCGTCTGAGCGGCGCTCTGGCTGATGGAACAAAATTTTCCGAAAGCGCGTCGCTGTCCTCAGATGGCTTGTGGCCGCTCTACGTTTCGCTCTACAAAGGAACCGGTTCGCTCGCGAGCTGGATGGCTTTCACGAATCGTCCGAGCGATGATTTGAACGGCGCGATCAACTGGATTAAACCGCCCGGAGCCGGCGCGTTTTACAATAACGGTTTTGCCGTTGAAAGCGACGCAATGGGTTCGGCTTACACGTGGCCCGCGCCGACAAATACTTTATCGCAAGCCGAAATCGAATTTTTCGGCGGCAATCTGATTTCCGATTTCAGCAACGACCTGTTCTTCGGCTACAACAACAAAGCGTTCAACACCAGCACGAATTCCCTGAAACTGGTTTTCTCGAAAAACGGATTGTTCAGCGGAAAAGTCGTGGAACCTGCGTCGGGAAGGAAATTCAAATTTGGCGGCGCGGTTTTGCAAAAGGCCGGGAACGTGGGCTACGGCGCGTTGTTCGGAACGGACCTCAGCAGCCGGGTGATTTTCCAGCCGTGACAAACCGGCAGATCAGATGCCGAGAATTTTTCGTCCTTCCTCCGTGATCATGGAATGATGCCATTGCGGCTCCCAGACGATTTCCACGTTCGCGCTTTCCACGCCGGGCAAATTGAGAATTTTTTGTTGGGCGTCACCGGCGATGACTCCGCCCATGCCGCAACCCGGCGCGGTCAAAGTCATTTTCACTTCAACGGCGCTGCCGCCTCCGGCCAGCGGCCGGACCTCCATGCTATAAACCAGGCCGAGATCCACGATGTTCACCGGAATTTCCGGATCGTAACAGCTTCGCAACGTTTCCCAGACCTGAGCTTCCGTGACGCTTCCCGTTTCGGTTCCGGCGTTGCCGGAAATTTTCTCCGCGGAATCCAATCCCAGCGCGTCGGCGTCCTGCGGCGCAATGCGGAACAAACCGCCCGTCGCATGAATCGTGTAGCTGCCGCCAAGTGTCTGAGTAATGCCCACCGGCGTGCCGGCCTGCAAGGTGACAGTGTTGCCGGACGGAATCTGGACGGCCTGGCAATCGCGCTTGAGTTCGACGGAAGTGACGTTTTGCATAAATGTTCCAAGTTAAATCGAAGTTACTGTAGCGCGACAAATTGAATTGCTCACGAGAAAATTTGAATTGCGAAATTGCTTGTCAATTTTCGCCGCGCACGGCAAAAACACGGAATCAGAATTAAAGCCCATGAAAAGTAACCCCATAAAAAAATTCGTTCCCCTCGCGTTCGCTTTCTCACTCATGTTTCTCATGACGGCTGCCTCGGATTGCAAATCGGCGGCGGCGAAAAACATGAGGTCCAAAACGCCACAATCGGACGGCAGTTGATGGATTTGAAAGCCGCCAAAGATGCCGGAGCTATTTCCGAATCCGAGTATGAAGCGCAAAGAGCCAAAGTGCTCGGAAACAAATGAAAGATTATTGAACCGAAATAAACGCTAATCGCCGCTGCGTGATCACGCTTAGGAATTGGCGGTAATAAGCGGAACGTTGGCGGGTTTTCATTTTCAGAATCCGGGGCCATTCAGCTTTCGGATTTCGAATTTTCGGATTTTTTTATATCGTCCCGTCATTCCGGCTTCTTCGCCGTTTTCAATTCAATGTGCAGATCGCGCAGTTGTTTCGGTTCGACTGTGCTGGGCGAATCCGTCATCAGGTCCGCGCCTTTCGCGGTTTTCGGAAACGCAATCACATCGCGAATGCTCTGTGTTCCGCAAAGAATCGCGATGAGACGATCAAAGCCCAGCGCAATCCCGCCGTGCGGCGGCGCGCCGTAACGAAATGCTTCGAGCATGTAACCAAACCGCGCCTTCACCATTTCCGGCGAAATTTGCAGCACGTCCTCGAAAACGATTTTCTGCACTTCCGGTTGATGAATTCGAATCGAGCCGCCGCCGAGTTCAACGCCGTTCACGACAATGTCGTAATGTTGTCCGCGCACTTTTTTCGGGTCCGATTTCAACAGCGGAATATCGTCCGCGACCGGCGCGGTGAACGGATGATGGCTCGAATACCAGCGATTCTGTTCGCGATCAAAACCCAGTAACGGAAATTCAATCACCCACAGAAATTCAAATTGATCGGCCGGAATCGTCAGCTTCCCCTGCCCTTTCAAAACATCCGCGCAATACAGCCGAATTTTTCCAAGAATTTCGCAAGCCGTGAGCCACTGATCCGCGGCGAATAAAATCAAATCGCCTTCTTCGATGTTCAATTTTGAAATGAGCGCCTGTTTTTCGGCGTCGCTGAAAAATTTCACGATGGGCGACTTCCATTCCAAAGGCGCCGTCGGCATCTTGCCGCCGGGTTTGCCTTGATCTTCCGGCAAGATGCCGGAAGCACGTTCCACCTTGATATAAGCCAGGCCTTTCGCGCCGAAACTTTTCGCGTATTCCGTCATCGTTTCAATCTGGCCCTGCGTCGCGCCGGCCATGCCTTTTGCATTGAGCGCTTTGACGACGCCGCCGTTCGCAATGGCGCCGCTGAAAACCTTGAACGTGCTCGCGCGAAATTCCTCCGTGAAATCCACCAGTTCCATTCCGAAGCGCGTGTCCGGTTTGTCAATGCCGTAGCGGTTCAGCGCTTCCTCAAACGTGATTCGCTTGAACGGCGTTTTGATTTCCACGTCGAGCGCCGTTTTCCAAATGCGTTTCAACACGCCTTCGACGAGCCGATAAATATCCTCGCGCTCGATGAAACTCATTTCCAGGTCGAGTTGCGTGAATTCCAACTGCCGATCCGCGCGTTGGTCTTCATCGCGGAAACAGCGCGCGAGTTGATAATATTTCTCGACGCCGGCGACCATGAGCATCTGCTTGAATTGCTGCGGCGATTGCGGCAACGCGTAAAATGTCCCCGGTTCGCGGCGATTGGGAACAAGAAATTCCCGCGCGCCTTCCGGCGTGGATTTGAAAAGCATCGGCGTTTCCACTTCGAGAAATCCCTGTTCGTCCATGAAAACGCGAATCGCGGTGGCGACGCGGCTGCGCAGGCGGAGATTGCGCGCCATTTCGGGACGGCGCAAATCGAGATAGCGATATTTCAAACGCAATTCCTCGTTCACTTTTCCGGCGATTTCCGGGTCGTCCACGGGGAACGGCAAAACATCCGCCATGTTCAGCACGTCGAAAGATTGCGCAAGCACTTCGATTTCGCCGGTGGCGATTTTTGGATTGTTCGTGCCTTCGGGCCGTTGGCGGACTTTTCCAGTGATGCTCACGACGCATTCGCTCCGGAGTGACGCGGCGCGATCGAAAAGTTCTTTCGGCAAATCCGATGGGTCGAAAACCGTCTGCGTGCGGCCTTCGCGGTCGCGAATATCAATAAAAATCAATCCGCCGAGATCGCGGCGGGAATGGACCCAGCCGGTCAGAGTCACCGTTTGCCCGATGTTTGCCGGGCGCAATTCGTTGCAATGATGCGTTCGTTTCATGTATCGTTGGAGTTCAAGCTTCGCCTGTTTCTCCGCCTTTCAAACCGCCGCAAACTAAATCTGAATTTCGGCCGGTCAAAGCGAACGCGCATGTTGGCGATGTTCAAAAAGGATTTCAAGACGATATGGGGTGAAGGCCGGGTTGAAGAAAATCCCGCGAACGATTTATGCTTGAAAAATGACTGCCAAAATAAACGTGCCGATTGAGGACCGGACACTGACGCGAAAAACAATTTTGCTTGTCGAAGACAATCCGGACGACGAGGAATTGACGCTCCGGGCCTTGCGCAAAAGCAACATCATGAACGAGGTCGTCGTGGCGCGCGACGGCGAGGAGGCAATCAATTATCTGTTCGGCAGCGGAGCATTTATCGCTCGGGACATTGATCTTCAGCCGGCGGTTGTTTTGCTGGATCTGAAACTGCCCAGGCTCGGAGGCATCGAAGTCCTGCGAAAAATCCGGCAGAATCCGCGCACGCGCCGGTTGCCGGTCGTCGTGCTCACCAGTTCAAAAGAAGAACGCGACCTGGCGGACGTTTATGATCTCGGCGCGAACAGTTACATCTACAAGCCGGTGGATTTCGACAAATTCACGGAAGCGATCGGCCATCTCGGAATGTATTGGGTGCTGTTCAATGAAAGCCCGCGGAATACGCTTTCGGCGGAAGTGAGCAGTTGAACGTTCACGGATTCGAGTTCGCAAATCCGTCTCCGCCCGCCCATTTCGGCGGGTGTTCTAGTTGAAAAAGCATTTCACCGGCTTTCGGCACGAGCAGAATTCCCTCGTCTTCGCGATTGGCAAAATCTTCCGGGCGAATGCTTTTTGGATCGCGATAGCCCAGATTGATTTTTCGGCAAACGGATTCTGGAATGCCCGTCGCGAGCGTCACTTGCACGCGGCATTTTTCCACGCCGTTTTCGTAAGCGCCGATTCCGCGGACGTGCGTGGAATGGGCCAGCACGCCCCACGGATAATGTTTGAATTTGTCCCACTGCTTCAAAAAATAATCGCGGCAATGATAGCCGATTTCGCTGATGAGTTTTCCGTGCGTGATGGAAATTTCGTGAACGTGCGGCGCGTAAATAATCAATTCCCCGCCGTCGGCCACGACCGGCTCCAATTTATACATGCACTTGCCCGCAACCCAGATTTCGTCATACATCGGCGGCGCGCAGGAAAGCACCGTTTTGAACGGCTTCGGTTTTCGCGTGATGTGAATTTGTTTTGATAATTCGCTTGCCTCGTCCCACGCGGATTCCGGCGATCCGATAAAAAGTCCGGCAAGCGATTTATCCGGTGCGACAACCAGCGCGAGGCACAGTTTGTCCATTTTCAACATCGCTCCCGCGCGATCCACCACTTTGCGAACCGGCGTCCATTTATTGCCGATGATCATTGGATTCGTGCAAACCGCGCCGAGCCAATGGAAAAAATTCAAAATTTTCGGTCCGCCAATTCCCGGAAAAAGATATTTGTTCCCGCCGGAAAATCCCACGACTTCATGCGGAAAAACCGGTCCGACAATAATAACCTGGTCGTAGTTGAAAACGAGTTTGTTGATTTCGACCGGCACGTCCATGGAAAACAATCCGCCGGTCAATTCGCTCGCTTCCGCCGCCGTGAGCGTGCCGATTTCCTGGAGCGCGTCCGGATTGTCCCATTCGTGATTGAAGAATTTCACGTCGCGAAATTTTCCCCGCCGTTCCTCCAGCGAAATTTCCAGACGCCCGCAAATTGCCTCCTCGCTCATCGGTTGATGCGTGCCCAGCGCGACAATGACATCAAAGGATTTCGTGGCCGACGCGATCTGCTGATGCAGCGTTTTGAACATCAGACCAATCGGCGCGGTGCGCGTTCCGTCGGGAATCACCAGTAAAACGCGTTTGCCGCGATAATTTTCCGCGGGACAAGCTTTGGCGACTCTTTCGGAAACCTGCTGCGACGATACAAAATTCATGAGGACAGAGTATAAACGACGATTCAACGCGGACAAACAGGGATTTTTGAATCAGAAATTCGCCATCAGAATTTGCTCGGAAGCGCATTATATTTTCGCGTCCTTCCGGCGGGCGTGAAAGAGCGGCCCGCGCTCGCCGCATTTCATTCCTGCGGATACACCAGCACGCGATCATGCACGACAATGATCAAGTCATTTTTCTTGTCGCCGGTAACGTCCGCCACGGCGGCTTCGCGCGGTTCGGGAAGATCGCCGCGACGCCCTCGAAACGTGCGTTCCTCAAAAACCTGCCAGCGATTCGCGGGAATGAGTTTGTGGTCCGCCGAAAACAAAACCAGGTCCAGGTAATTGCGCGCGGTTTCCAGAAACACAAGGTCTTTGCGCCCGTCGTTGTTCAAATCGCCGGAAACAACGTCATTCAAATAGCCGTCCTTGATCGGCGTTTCGTAGCCGTCCAATTCCGTCAATTCCCACGACTCGCCGTTCAATGGCATCCAGGCAACGGTGTTCACTCCGAGAAATGTGACGCCGTTCGCGGTTTTGCCGCCCAGCGCGAGCGGTTCAAGCGCCGTGAAATCGGAAACGGGCAGTTCGATATTTCGAATCACCTGCCAGACGCCCGCGTTATCGCGTTCGCACAGCGTCAATGCCTTGCGCTCCGCATCAAGCAGAAAAAGCGAAGGGACGCGATTCGTTCCATTCCGAACAGCCGCCGCGCCGACAAGTCGGGAATTGCTGGCCGCGCCGTTGATCTGATCTTTCACTTTGAACGTCCAGCCCGCGTGATTCGTGGAATTCCGCAACGCGCTGTCCGTCTGCAAGACCACGGCGCGAATGAAATTTTTTTGCGGCAGCAACAACTCCGGTTTGCCGTCGCCATCCACATCGGCCGCGCTCAACCACGGTTGCTCCATCGCGCCGCCCGGCGATGCGACATCAATTTCCTCGAAATCTTTTCCTTCAACCTGCCGCAGCACTTTGATTTTTTCGTAAGGAATCAGCACAACGATGTCCGCCAATCCGTCCTGATCCACGTCCTGAAACGCGACCTCCGAAGGATTCGATTTGAAATCGTCGCCGAGTTTTTGCGTTTTGCTTTTTCCATCCGCCGTGCGCGTGACAAGCGAGCGTTTTCCATCCTGGTCCACGATAATCGCGAGCGTTGCCGGCGCATTTTTTTGCAATGGCGCGACGGCAATTCCGAGCGGCCTGCCGTCCATGGGAATCAACGTCGGAAACGGCAAACCTTCCTTCTCATCCAATCGCGTGACGCCGACCTGCCGTTCGTCCGCACTCAACAGAAAAATTTCCGGTTTGCCGTCGCCGTTCCAATCCGCGACCGCGATGTCGGTGATTCCTGAAAATGTCGGGAACGTTTTCGGGCTGGCGAGCGAGCCGTCTTTTTCCTGCAGGTAAATGGAAATTTGTCCACTTTCCGGCTCGGCCACGAGCAGATCCGGAAGAGCGTCGCCGTTCACGTCCGCCCAAAGCAAACCGCGGCGCGCTTTGTCGGTCTTGTTGAGCGGCAGAACCTGAAATTGTCCCTGGAGAAATTTTCCAGAAAGCGGCGCGGCGGGTTTTCGCGTGAATTGCGAAATCTGCGCGCGACCGGAATTCTGCGCGATGGTCATGACCTGAACTTTCGCGTTTTGCTCCAGGTTGTCCGCCCAATACGACCGAATCGGCGGCATGGAAAAATAAATTTCCGGTCCAAGTTCGCCGCCGCGTTTTTGGAGACGAAAACGAAATGGATTGCGGTCCTCCCAGTTCACCAGAAGCAGATCATCCAGTCCGTCGCCGTCCACATCAAGCACCTGAACGGCTTTGACATTTCCTGAAAAAGGAATTTTTTGCGGCTCGGCCAGCGTGTGATCCTCCTTTTGCGCGAGAAAATAAACGCAATTGTCGCCGAGCAAAAGCAGGTCGTCGCGATGATCGCCGTTCAGATCGCCGGTCGTGAGCGAATTGGGCGTGAGTTGCCCGTCGGTAATCGGCCAGCGTTTCAACGCGCTCCAGGTGTTCGAGCCTTGATTGAATTGCGCGACGAGTTCCTTCGGCTCGCCGTAATACGCGATGTCCGGGCGTCCGTCGCCATTGAGGTCCGTGACGACGAGCGAGGAAATCCGTTTTTCGGACGCGATGGAATCCAGCCGGAACCGCGCGTCCGGCGGCAATTGATTGATGTCTTCTTTCAAACCCTGAATCGCATTTTGCGCGAGATTCGTTTTGCCGGTTTGATTGTAGAGAACATTGATTCGCGAACGCAGATTGTTGACGACCACCAGATCGTTCAGGCCGTCGCCGTCCAGATCGGCCACATGCAACTGGCTGATCTGCGCGTCAATGGGAAAAATCTCCGGCCCGCCAAAACTGAAATCGTCGTTTGTGTCCGCGGCGCCGGAACTCCATGCTAAACCCGCGATGATGAACGCCAGCGCGGCGGCGAAATTTAATTTTACGTTTGAACGAAAAACGACCCGGCATTTCGCAATCACGCTCAAAATTCGCGAAAGACAAATCGGCATTCCAACACCGCGGCATTTCGATAAACTCATAATCAAGCGAAGCGAAAAGTGCCATCGCCGTTCAATGTTGGCCAGCTTTATCAGCCGATGGAATCTCCGCTAAAAATCGTGCTGTCGGCATTTTGCCGGCAATCCAAATCGCATCTCTGAGAAATGATCTGCCGACAAGATGTCGGCAGCACTTTGATTTACGAAAACTTTCTGGCAATTGCCGTCGCCAGAAATAAACTTGTCCGCGATGAATTCCCGAAAGGCGATTATGAGTTTTTCAATTTCCCGCAAACAATACGGTTCGTTCCGCTCATTCATTTCATCCCGCGTTTTTGCCGCGCTGATTTTGTTTTGCGCTGGTGGCTTCGCTTTTTCGTCCGCGTTCGCTGCGGACGTGACGGATTTACGCTGCGAGAATCTGCAAAATCCGCTGGGCATTGACGCGCTTCACCCAAGATTCAGTTGGAAAATGAAACTCAACGGTTTCGATCAGAAACAAACCGCTTACGAAATTCTGGTCGCCACAACGCCGCGCAATCTCAGGCCGGATCGCGCCGATCTTTGGGACAGCGGGAAAATCAATTCCGACCAATCCATTCAAGTATTTTATGACGGCAAAACGCTCGAATCCGGCGAGGATTGTTTTTGGAAAGTTCGCGTTTGGGACGCGGACGGCAAACCTTCCGGCTGGAGCGAACCGGCGCGATTTTCCATGGGTTTGCTCCGCGATTCCGACTGGCACGCGCAATGGATCGGCCTCGACGCGGAAACAAAAACCAACTGGCTTTCCGGCACGAGCTGGATCTGGTTTCCCGAAGGCGAACCCGCAAAATCCGCGCCGGTTGGCCAACGTTATTTTCGCCGCACGTTCGCGCTGCCCTCGGACCGCGAAGTCATGCGCGCCCGAGTTCTTTTGACCGGCGACAACGATTGCCAGGGTTACATCAACGGCCACGATGTCGGCAGCCGAAATAATTATCACATCACGCGGGAAACCGATGTGACCACGCTGTTGCATCCCGGAAAAAATGTTTTCGCGCTGCTCGGCTCGAACACAGGAGAAGGTCCCGGTCCCGCCGGCGTCATCGCGCGACTCGAAATTCGATTCAATCACGGCGCGCCGATGGTGATCACAACCGACGAACAATGGCGGACGCGCGACCGGGAAATGCCCGGCTGGACAAACACCGATTTCGATGATGGCGCCTGGACGACGGCAAAAAAACTCGGTCCGGCTGGAATGGATCCATGGAAAAATATTGTCGCGCCGGAAAGCCGGCGATTGCCCGCGCGCTGGCTTCGCAAGGACTTCACCGTGAAAAAACGAATTCGGCGCGCGATGGTTTATTATTCCGGTCTTGGCGATTCCGAACTTTACCTGAACGGCGGAAAAGTGGGAGATGCCGTTTTGTCGCCGGCGGTGAGCGAATACGAAAAACGCGTTTTTTACGTCACCGCCGACGTGACGAAACAACTGAAACGCGGCGCGAACGCGCTTGGAGTCGTTCTCGGCAACGGACGTTTTTATTCACCGCGCAGCCGGCTCTACGCGGGAATGTCCAGTTACGGCAGTCCGAAATTGCTGCTTCAATTGCATATCGAATTCACCGACGGTTCGTCCTCGGAAATCGTGAGCGACATGAGTTGGAAACTGACGACGAACGGACCGATTGTCGCGAACAACGAATATGATGGCGAGGAATACGACGCGCGCAAGGAATTCGACAACTGGAGCAGGGCCGGTTTCGACGATTCAAAATGGCAAAATGCGAAACCCGTCTCCGCGCCGGAGGGAAAACTCGTAGCGCAAATGATCGAGCCGATTCGCGTGACGCAAACGCTCAAACCGATTGCCGTCACCGAACCGAAACCGGGCGTTTTCATTTTTGATCTCGGCCAGAACATGGTCGGCTGGTGCCGGTTGAAAATCTCCGGCCCGTCCGGAACGCGCGTGACCTTGCGCCACGCCGAAACGTTGAAACCGGACGGAACGCTTTACATCGCCAATCTTCGCGGCGCGCAGGCGACGGATATTTACACGCTGCGCGGCGACGGCGTGGAAACCTGGGAACCGCGATTTATTTATCACGGATTCCGATACGTGGAAATCACCGGCTGGCCGGGCAAGCCCACGCTGGATTCCATCGAAGGCCGCGTCGTTCACGACGATCTGGATTCCGTTGGAAATTTCGCGTGCTCGAATCCGCTGATCAATCAGATTTACCACAATATCGTCTGGGGAACGCGCGGAAATTATCGCAGCATTCCGACCGATTGTCCGCAACGCGACGAACGCCAGGGCTGGATGGGCGATCGCTCGGAGGAAACCAAAGGCGAAAGTTACATTTTTGATACGCAGGCGTTTCACGAAAAATGGTTGCAGGACATGGCCGACGCGCAAAAGGAAAACGGCAGCGTGCCGGATGTCGCGCCGTCGTTCTGGCCGATTTATCGCGATGATGTCACCTGGCCGAGCACGACGATTATTTTGCCGGGAACGCTTTACGAACAATTCGGCGATACCGCGATTGTAAAACGCCATTACGACAGCGCGAAAAAATGGATGGACTACATGCTCCAATACGTTCACGACGGAATTATTTCCAGGGACAGTTATGGCGATTGGTGCGTGCCGCCGGAAGATCCGAAACTGATTCATTCGCGCGATCCGAAACGCCAGACCAATCACGCGCTGCTCGCGACGGCTTATTTTTATCACGATGCAAGGCTGATGGAAAATTACGCGAAGTTGTCAGGCAAATCGGATGACGCGCAACATTTCAATGAATTGGCCGAACAACTGAAAACCGCGTTCAACAAGCGATTTCTAAATCGTGAACTCGGCCAATACGACAACGGAACGCAAACCTCCTGCGTGTTGCCGCTCGCGTTCGGGCTGGTTCCCGACGATATGCGCGAAAAAGTTTTCGCGTGTCTCGTAAATAATATTCAGAACGTCACGCACGGACACATCGGCACGGGACTCATTGGCGGGCAATATCTCATGCGCGTGCTCACCGAAAACGGACGCGCCGATCTGGCCTACGAAATCGCGTCGCAAAAAGATTATCCCGGCTGGGGTTACATGGTTGAAAAAGGCGCGACCACGATCTGGGAACTCTGGAACGGCGACACCGCCGATCCTTCGATGAATTCCGGAAATCACGTCATGCTCGTCGGCGATCTCGCGATCTGGCTTTACGAAAATATTGCTGGAATAAAATCGGATCCCGCGCAACCCGGTTTCAAACACATTATTATGAAACCCGAGCCGACCGGCGATTTGATCTACGCCAAAGCGACGCATCGTTCGCCTTACGGATTGATCGCGAGCGACTGGCGCAAAAACGGAAATCAATTCGACTGGCAGATTGAAATTCCGCCAAACACGACCGCGACGGTTTACGTTCCGGCTTCCGGTTTGAGCGATGTTTCGCTGGATTCCCGCGCCGCGAAAATCGGAGTAAAACCGGACCGCTTCGAAAATGGCCGCGCGATTTTTGAACTCGGCGGCGGCAAATATCATTTCACCAGCCATTGATTCAAACGCAAAAAAAATTTCCGTTTCGAGCATTTTGCTTGCGCGCGAGACACGCCTCGGTTCAACTCGCTTTCAATGCGAATTCTCAGCCAGCTTTTCGACAACAACAAAAATTGGGCCGGACAAATCCGTCAGCGCGATTCAGAATTTTTTCTTAAAC
>DASSNZ010000200.1:0-12011 GCA_035701135.1 Verrucomicrobiia bacterium | reverse complement strand
ACAGCAAAATTCAGGAAATCAAGGACGTGATTTCCGGGACAATCCGCGTGGCGACGATTTACAGCATTGGTTTGCATGATTTGCCGCCGTACATCACGCGATTTCTGAAGGAATATCCGACGGTTCACGTGCATGTTGAATATCGGCGATCCAACCAGGTTTACGAGGACGTCATCGGGAACGTCGTGGACATTGGGCTTGTCGCGTATCCCGCGCGCGATTCAAAAGCGGAAGTCGTCCCGCTGCGAAAAGATCCGCTGGTGATTATTTGTCATCCGAAACATCCGCTGGCCAAAGCGCCCGGCACTAAATTGAAATCGCTTTCCGGGCAGAAATTCGTCGGCTTCGAGCCGGACATTCCGACGCGCAAAGCTTTGGACAAAATTCTGAAAGAAAGCGGCGTGGAAGTTCAGACCGTGATGGAATTCGATAATATCGAAACCGTGAAACGCGCGGTGGAAATCGGCGCTGGCGTTTCCATTGTGCCGCTCAGCACGATCAGCCAGGAGACGGCCAAGCGAACTTTGACGGCGGTGCAAATCGAGGACGGGCAATTTTTCCGTCCGTTGGCGGCGATCTACAAGAAAAACAAAGTGCTCTCGCCGGCAATGAAACAATTCCTCACGGTTTTGAAAGAAGACGCGCACTGAGAGCGGCCAACGCCATTTGCGCGAGCTACCGGAGCGCGCAATCGCGAATTGATTAAAGTTTCTCCGCGATTCTCGAGTTTCTTTGCGTTTTTGGGTTAAAACGCGCCGCGTGTTTTCGGGTTGATATTGATGGGTGGAAATCGCGAACGCGCTTGCGTTGGTGGTTTCGCGGCCTAAGATTTCAGCAAACGAAAGCCGCGAATGATTCGATCTCTTGTTTTCACAACGCAAGGCAGACTGCACAGCAAGGACATCGAACCCTTTCTGATGCCGACGCTTTTGAGCGACACGAATTTGTTTCTCTGGGTTGACCTGGAAAATCCCACGGCGGAGGAATCGAAAGAAGTTCTCGAAAACATTTTTCATTTTCATCCGCTTTCGATTGAAGATTGCCTCGCGGACAGTCCGTCGCCGAAAGTGGAGGAATATTCGCCCAAGGAGGAGGACAAATATGCGCCGTATCTTTTCATCGTGATTCACGCGGTGGATTACAGCAGTCAATCCGGCGTTTTCGCGACGCGGGAATTGAATTTCTTTCTCGGAAAAAATTTTCTCGTCACATATCATAAGGTTCCCGTCCGCGCCGTCACTTCCACCGAGGAACGCGCGCTGAAAAACACGATGCACATCGCCCGCGCGCCGGACCGCGTGGCGCATACGCTGCTCGATGAAATCGTGGATAATTACAAACCGGCGCTGGACGAGCTGTCGCTGGAAATCGTCGAACTGGAGCAGCACGTCGTGCAAAATCCGACCAAGGACACCTTGAACAAACTGATTCAGGTGAAAAAAGAAGTGTTGCATTTGCGCCGGATTATCGGGCCGCAACGGGAAGTTCTGGCGCGATTTGCGCGCGGCGAATTCAAGCTTATTCGTCCGCATCTGGTCCCGTATTATCGCGATGTTTACGACGCACTGTTTCAGATTTCCGAACTCGCGCAAGGCTACACGGATTCGCTCACCGGCATTTTGCAGGTCTATCTGAGCATGTCGTCCAATCAAACCGGCGAAGTCGTGAAAGTGCTCACGTTGATTACGGTCATCACGACGCCGATCATGATGATCGGCACATGGTATGGAATGAATTTTCACGACATGCCGGAATTGAAATGGCCTTACGGCTACGTGTACGCGATCTGCCTCACCGCCGTTTTTACCGGAGCGACTTATTTGTATTTCAGGAAGAAAAAGTGGTTGTGAACCTGACACCTGACCCTCCGCACCTGATACCTTTTTGAATGCCCCCCAAATCCAGTTTTCTCGATAAAGTCCTCGGCCGCATTCGCGAGCTTGGCGCGGAGGATTTGCAATCCGTCGTCAAACGACTGGCGCGCGAACGCAATTTTCTCGAAACGCTTTTCAACACAATCGAGGACGGCGTTCTGGTCATGGACGAAAATGGCCGCATCATTTATTTCAACCAGGCGGTGACACGATTGATCGGTCTTCAGGCGGGCGCCGAAGGCCAGCCGATCCGCGATTTTCTTCCGGAAATGGATTGGAAGGAAACGCTGCGGCTCGACAACGTCGGCGGCCAACGCGTCGCGCGGCACGAATTCGAAGTGCATTATCCGCGTCCGCGTTTTCTGCGACTTTACGCCGCGCCGCTCGATGGCGAAGCGATTGGAAGTTCGGGCGTCGCGCTGATTCTCCACGACGCCACGGAAGCGCGACAAAAAACTTTCGAGGCGATTGAAAGCGAACGCATTCAGGCATTGACGCTGCTCGCCGCGAGCGTTGCGCACGAAATCGGAAATCCACTGAATGCGTTGCACATTCATCTGCAATTGATGGAACGCGAACTGAAAAAATTCCGGCGCGGTTCGGCCCGGTCCGAAAATGAAATTTCCGGGAAACGCCCGCGCGATTTAAACAACTCCAACGTTGAGGAATCCGCGGACAAACTCGAACAATATCTGGATGTGGCGAAAGGCGAAATCAACCGGCTCGATTACATCGTCACGCAATTTCTCCACGCGATTCGCCCGTCGCCGCCGCAATTGAAACCCGCCTCGTTGAACGAAGCCGTCGAGCAAACGGCAAAACTGCTCCGGCCCGAACTGGATAATCGCGGATTGAATTTGAAATTGCGGCTGGATCCGCACCTGCCGCTCGCGCCGATGGATTTGACGCAGCTTCAACAGGTTTTGGTGAACCTGGTAAAAAACGCGATGCAGGCAATGACGCGCGGCGGCACGCTGTCGCTTCAGACCGGCGAAGGTTCGGATGGCGTTTGGGTGAGTGTGACGGATTCCGGCGGCGGAATTCCGCAGGAACAGGTCAATCGGATTTTCGATCCGTTTTACACGACCAAGAAAAAAGGAACCGGTCTTGGCCTGATGATCGTGCAACGAATTGTCCGCGCGCACGGCGGACGAATTGATCTGGAAAGCCGCGTCGGGCGCGGAACCACTTTCCGAATCTGGCTCCCGTTGCACGAACGCAAGCCACGCCTGCTCGAAGCCGCCACGGGAGAAAATTCAGCGGACCAGGAAAAATAGCCCGCTTTACTTTTTCGCCGGATGCGGACATTCTTTTCGGATGATTGATGCTTTTAATCTTTGGGGTTTTCTGGCCGTGCCGGTCGGGGTTTTGCTTTGCTTCGGCCCGGGATTGGTCGCGTGGTTGATTGCGGAATACATCCGCCCGACTTCGGAAAAACCGGAGAACAAACGCTGATTTTTCCGCGCGCGATTGCCCGCGTTCGCGTCGAGCGCATTGAAATTTTTTCGACGGGAAAATGCCGGGAAAGTTTTCTCGTTTTTCCAACGGATTGTGCGGTCGAAATCACCTTTACAAGCTTTTTAGCCTTTGCCACGCTCGTTCACATGTTGAAGAAAATGAAAAAATTTTTCTCCCTGTTGCTTTTGCCGCTGCTGATGGGAGGCTGCGCCGCCACGTTCACCAATCTCACTCCCACGCTTCAAACCGCCAATTCCGATAATCTTTATCCGGTGGAAGTCGCGTTCACCACGCGCCAGCAATCCTTGCGCTGGGAGAGCATCAATCCGCAAATTGTCGTAGGCACCGATGTCTATCCGATGCGCCAGACGCCGCTGATGACCAATCGTTGGGAAGGTTTGATTCCTGTCGCGCCGGGAACTTCGCTCATCCATTACCGCTACAAATTCGATTTCCTGGACAATTCTTTCGGCGCGCCAAAACCCGACAGCGCGATTTCGCCGCAATACACTTTGCGGATTGAAAATCAATAATTCGCGCGATTCGATTCGGCTGCGCGGTTCGTTGCGATGACACGGAAATTTTTCCGTTCTTTCGCGCCCCACGCGTATTTGTATTTTTCCCGGCCGCGCAAAAAATCGAATTCGCTCGCGCCGACGCGAAGAGCCTGTTCAATCGCGTGGCCAATAATCAGCGTGCCGGGATTGAGTTTCGAAAATTGCGGATCAAAACCGCCGAGGTAATAAAAAAACCGCCCGCGAAATTCAAAACCGTAAAGCGTCGCAATAATCCTCCCGTCCAGACAAAGCGCGTAAAGCCGCAGCAAATTAAGTTTCAGAAATCCGCGCGCCGCTTCGCGATGAAAATTCTGAATCGCGTTTCCGACCAGAACGCCATCGCCGCCGCGCTCATTCCATCGCGCAAAATGAAGGCGCACGAATTCGTCGAATAGCTTTTCAAAATTATTTTCCGCCGCCGCTTCGATTTGCACGGTTCCCGCTCGCTCAGCGCGGCGACGATAGTAAAGAAGTTTTTCCAGCGCACCTTTCGGAATCGCGTTCGAGAGTTCCGCGTTTTTGTTTGGTAATTCCAAGACGAGACAATTTTCCTGAACGGTTTTCTCCAGGGAAAAATCCTTCTGAAAATCCGCCGAAAGCAAAATCGAATCACGCCGCAATTCCTGAAAATCGCAAACGTCCCATTCTCCCCGGCGTTCCGCCAGTTGCCGGAAAAATTCATTTGCGACGATTTTCTCAAATCCGCGCCGCGCCAGAATATCGAGATAATCCGAAACGCCGGTTCCAAGGAAAAAAACTCCGCGTGGTCCGGGCGAATCCAAATGATCAATTAACAGCGGCGCGAATCCGACAAGCGCCCCGTCGCATCGCATCGCGCAGCACCAGAGATGATTGTTTCCGAAATGACGCCACCACGGAACGAGCCAGATTGGAGATTGGAACGGCGTTGCATTCGCGGAATTTTCCCAGAGTTCCAGCCATTCCGGTTCAAGCGATTCAAATGCCGCGCGCGTGGTCAGCCATTCACTTTGAATCGCGTCTGTCTGAAGAACGGACGTTTCGGTTTTCAAGCCGCGAAGCTGGTCTCCCGCATGGCGGCGGCGGTTTCGAGTTGAGTCATTTCGCCGGCGAGCCGCGAGTAAATCGCGAAATAATTTTCAACCGTCCGGTCCATGGAAAAACGCGCGCGCGCGGCCTCGCGGCAGGCGTCCGGATTTATCCAATCTATCGCGTCAATCGCCTCCGCCATTTCCTTTGCGTTCTCAACGAGAAATCCGGTCTTGCCGTGTTCGACAATTTCCGCCAGCGCGCCGGAGGCGAACGCGACGACGGGCGTGCCGCATGCGAGCGATTCCATTGCGACGAGCGAACTGGTTTCGGGAACCAGGCTCGGCACGAGCAGGCATCGCGCGGCGGAAAGCAGCCGGCGTTTTCGCTTCAAACCAATGGGTCCGACAAAACGCCGTTCGCCGTCGAGCCGCGGAACAATTTGATTTCGAAAATAATTCTGGTGCGTTTCGTATCGAAAAACTTCGCCGGCCAGCAGCATTGAAATGCGCGCGTCCTTCGCGGCGTCGAGCGCGATATGAAATCCTTTTTCCGGACAAATCCGGCCGAGCGCGACCGTGAAATTCCGTTTCGCGTGGCTCGCGCAAAACAGTTCTTCGCGAACGCCATTTTCCACAACCGGCAAAAGCGCGGCGCATTCCGGACACGCCCGGCGCTGGGTTTCTGAAACGCAATGAAAATATGTGTGCGCGCGGGACAATTTGAAAATTTCCGGCGGATACCATTGCGGCGGCAGGTGCAGCGTCACGAGAACCGGCACGCCTTCAGGCGGAAGATATTCGTGAAATTCAATGCCGTGCATGTGAATGACATCGAATCGCCATCGGTCGAGCAGTTTGCAAATCGCGGCGCGATATTGCTGATGCACTTTGCGCCGGGCGGATTCGTCCAGCTTGCCATCCGGTTTCGGCATGGAAATCAGAATGCCTTCGCACGAGGAACCTTCGCCGGCGATGACCACCGAATCGTGTCCGGCGCGAGTCAGCGCGGCGTCCAATTGCGCCACAACCTGTTCCGCGCCGCCGACGGCGTCCGGCCCGACCGGCGCGAAAGGATAAGCGACATTGAGAACCGTGAGGTGCATGATCAATTCTGAAATGCCGCCGAAAAATGTTCCGCGCGTGCGGTTTGACGGGCGGGCGCGCGATGTTTTTTTCCAAGCGCTTCGCGCGCGAGAATCCGCCATTGCGCGCCGCTGATTCCCCAATCGAATTGCTCGTAAAACAAGCGTCCCGGATGAGGCGGCCTGGTGAAATCATATTCCGGCGCAATGCGAAACCGCTCCACGCCGATTGGGAAATATTGCAAAACATTTCGCTGAGTTTTAAAACACGCGAACAAACGACGCTTGAATTCGCGCTCGCTTTCGGACAGCTCGAACGAGCGGATTCTGCATCGCGCGCGGGGAAGGAACTCGCCGGTCGCCATTATCCCCGCGCGGTTGAAATAGGATGTCATCTCGATGATTTCCGGCGCGAAACCAAAATCGTCCATGAGAATTTTTTTTGCCGCGCGAACCCCGAACGCCGTCGCATCGTGATCCGGATGGCCTCCTTCGTACGCGTGCGTGATAATAATCTCGGATTGCAGTTCGGTGAATTTTCGAACCAGCGCTTCCGTCAACCCGCGAAGATTCAACGAAGCTTCCTGATCAGGAAACGCGACCGGATGAAATTGAGTCGAATCCACGCCCGCCAGCGCGAGCGCGGCCATGGATTCCCGCTGACGCGCCGAAGCGTAATCCTCGCACGTGACAAATCCCGCGTCCCAGGCATCGGTCGAATTCAGCGGCGAACCATCGGTCACGTGGATGATGCTGACTTTCGGCCAGCGCCGGAGTTGCGCGCCGGCGCCGATCACTTCGTCGTCCGGATGCGCCGCGACGATTGCGACCGATGGCGGCGACGCGCTGTCGAATAATGAGTTAAATAAATCCGCATTCATAAATTCCTTGCCGGATAAACCGCGTGAGATTCGCCGGTGGTTTCTTTCCAACGACAGATGAAAACCTCCTGCTCGGGGTGGGAAAGAATTTCAAAACCCGCGCTGCGCAGCATGGCTTCGGCGCACGCGCGATTTGGAATCCACCAGTTCGTCGGGTCGCCGGCGTATTTTTTTTCGATGAAATACAGTCGCGGGAAATCGGGTCGCTCGAAAATATCGGTCTGCCAGAAATGATAATTTTCGTTCACCGGCTCCGCCTCATCGCTGCCGCGTTGCATGGATTGAAAAATGAACAAATCCTTCGCCACGTGTTCATGAATCAGATCCAGCGCCAGCAACGGATGGCGCAGGTGATAAAGCACGCCCATGAACAGAACGACATCGAATTTCTCGCCGAGTTTCGCCACGTCATAAACCGACATTTGCCGAAACTCGATTTCCACCTCGTTGATCGCCGCGGCGAAACGCGCCTGAGCGAGATACGTTTCGTCAAAATCAATTCCCACCACGCGATCCGCGCCGCGCCGTTTCATTTCGATGGAATAAAATCCCGCGTTGCAGCCGATATCGAGAACCGTTTTGCCGCTCAGGTCGGAGGGAATCGCTTCGGCAAAACTCCGCCATTTGGCTTCCGGATAATTTCCCAGAAAATGATTCGGCGCGGTTTGCACGCCGCGCAAATTCAGATTATGAAACCAATTGCCCAGTTCACTCACGCGGTCGCGGATTTGGTCGGCGGTCAGTTCGGTCGCAATGGCTGTGTCGTATCGCATAAAAAATGTTTCATTCGCTTCTCGCGAGAATCGGCTCGGCGCGCTTGAGCGCCGGTTGCGGACGGGAATTCAATCGCGCCGATTCCGCCGCATTCATCGCGTTGCGCGATTCGTCGTCCGCGATGGAACTCAGCAGCGTAATTGCCGAGCGGTAGCCGTGCAGTGTTCCAATGTCCACGTAGGATTTCCCGGCGCGAACGCCCCTCGCTTTTCCGCCCGACGCGAGATAGGCGTTCACGAGCGTTCCCATGTATTCGTCGCGTTTTTCGCGCGCGATCCAAAGATCGAATAATTCGCGCAGGACTGTTCCCGGCATTTTGAACGCGCCCCAAATCCAATTTGATTTTGCGCCGCGCTGCTTGACCTGAATTTCCAAAACGTTTCCCGATTCGTCCGTCACCACGGCGTCGAAAAATTCCGGGCGTTCCACGGGAAACAGAAGAAACGACAGCGCATCGCCCGGCAGTTCGCGCAAGGCGGTTTCGGGAAACCAGATCGTGTCCGGCAAACCAATCACGACTTGCTCCTCCGGCGAAATTATCGGCAGCGCGCGAAAAATCGCGTCGCACAATCCCCCGGGCCGGGGCTGGACGATATACGCGAAATCCGCGCCACCCACGCCTCCGCCGTAATACGAAAGAATGTCCGATTTGCCGGGCGAAATGACGAAGCAGATTTTCGTCGCGCCGCCCAGCAACATCCGATCAACAAGATATTCGCTCACGGCGCGAGGCCGCTCCGTTTCGCCATCGCGCCGGCTGCCGACCGGGAGCAATTCTTTCGAAAATGCCAGCGGCTGAATCCGGCTGCCCGCGCCCGCGGCTGGAATGATTCCCCACATACTTCTTTTTATTACGATTGCTTTTCCTCCCCCGCAAATAGGGCCAAGTCCTGACTTTTCTCCGGCGGAAATGCGTCCTGCAGCGCGAGTTCCATTTCCATCGCACGCCGTTCCGCCGTGTGTTCCGAGAGCGTCCGTTCGCGCGCGGCGCGGGAAATTCTTTTTAATTCCGCGTCCGAAAGTTTCAGCGCGGCAATCATATCTTCGGCCGAGTTCACAACCAGAATTTCCGAACCCGGCTCGAAAAATTCATCCAAGCCTTTCCACCAATCGCTGAGAATTGGCGCGCCGCACGCCGCCGCTTCGAACAATCTTCCGGACGGACAAAAACCCATTTCCGCCATCACACCGCGCGTGACGTTGAGCGTGAGCCGCGACGAGCAATAAAACGCGGGATGATCCGGCGGCGCGACGTGGCTCGCGAAAAAAATATTTTTGGCCCACGGAAATTCCCGCGGATATTGCGCGCCGCCGATGAGGAATTTTTGATCGGGCAATTCGCGCGCGGGTTCGATGAATAATTTTTCCAGCGCCGCCTGACGATCTTCCGCGTACGTGCCGAGATACGACAGATCGCATCGAAACATTTCGACGGTCGGAACGGGCCTGTGAACTTCCGGATTTACACTGCCATAAAGCGGCGCGACACGGCGCGCGCCGAGTTCGGTTTTCAATTGTTCCAATGCCGCGCCGCCGGTGTAACTCAGAACCAGATCGAAATCGCAAAGTCCGCGCGGGCCAATGTAGCCGACCGATTTTCCGAGCCGAAATGAATTCAATGTCACCGGCGTGTCGAGGTCGTAGAAAACGCGCCGTTGAACCGGCGACGACAACACCAGTTCGCTCGCGACAATTCCGTCCGGGCAATACGACGTGACGATTCCGACATCCGCTTCGGCGAGATGGCGATGGGCTTTCGGCAAAATCTGATTCCAGTCGGAATACAAAACGAGTTTGCCGCCGGGCAATTCTGTCAAATCGCGGTGTGCCGCGTAATACGCAACGTCGCGCTCGAAAAAAACAAGGTCATGCCCGCGAGCGGCGAGCGCTTTGCACAGCCCGCGCCAGAGCGTCGCGTGGCCGTTTCCCCACGACGAACTGACGGTCAGGCCGAAAATGACAACTTTCATTTTTTAAAAAGAATTTCCGCAGAACGACGGCATGAACGTTCCTCCCGTGAGTTTCTGCTCCGGACGGAATCGGCTTTTTTGACGCGCGCGTGCGCAATGCCGGTATGACTATTTATGAAAAGATTCATACGAGCCGTTGTGGCGGGACGATGTTGGTTTTAAAACTTCCAGCGCGTAGGATTCCAGTTCCCGCGCGCGTTGGCGCGATGTGTGGCTCGCGAGCGCGCGTTCCCGGGCGCGATAGCCGATTCGGCGGCGTTCGATTTCCGGCGTGTTCTTCAGATAATCCAGGGTTTCCGCGCCCGAACGGGAAATCAGAATTTCTTTTCCCGGCTCGAAAAATTTATCCAATCCTTCCCACCAATCGCTGATAATCGGTGTGGCGCACGCGGCGGCTTCGAACAACCGAACGCTCGGCGAATAACCGGCGGCAATCATGTTCGCGCGCGTGACGTTGAGCGTGAATTTCTGAGAATTGTAAAACGCGCGGTGCTTCGCCGGAGAAAGATGCGTGAAACGTTTCACATTGCGCGGCCAGCGAATGGAGCGCGGATATTGCGGCCCGGCAACGACGAACCGCCCGTGATTCCAAAGCCGCGCGGGTTCGAGCAAGAGCGATTCGAGCGTCGGCTGGCGATCGTCACTGTAGGTTCCCATGTAACCGAGGTCCCATTTCAACTCGCGTTCTTCCGGAAAATAACTCATCGCGTCCACCGAACAGTAGAGCGGACGCGCCATTGGCGATTCGTATTCCTTTTCCAGAAGATCCAGCACCGGGCCGCCCGTGAACGAAAGATAAATCTGATAACGCGGAATCAACGCGCTGGAAATATAATCCACCTTGCCTTTGACCAGATTCGCAATCGTCACCGGCGTATCAATGTCATAAAACGCCGTCGCGCCGCGCGCGATGCGTGTGACCCATTCGCCGATTTCGATTCCCTCGCTGACATAAGAGCCGACGATCACGAGATCCGCCCGGCGGATTTCGCCGGCAAACCGATCCTTCAACTCCCGAAAATCGGAATACAATTTCGTCCGGCCAAACGGCGGATTCGGCATGTCGCGATTGGACGCGTACCATTCCGCGTCGCGTTCGAGAAACAAAACATCATGGCCGCGCGCCGTAAGTTCGCGAACGAGTCCGCGATAAGTCGTCGCATGGCCGTTTCCCCACGAAGAAGTAATGGACAATCCGAGAATGACAATATTGAGCGAATCCGCGCGACGATTTCCATTTGATGCGCCCGACGAAATATCAGGCAGCAACGTCGAAATTTTTGTGCCGCGATTCAGAGAGGAAACGCCGTTCAGTTTTGGAAGAGTTGCGTGGCTCGCGTTTTTATTCATAAGAATTTTTTCAGGCCGCGACCTCGCGGATGTTGGCTTCCAAAACTTTTTCGAGCGTTGCGGCGCGATGCGAATACGTGTGTTCGGAAAGCACTCGCCGATACGCGGCCCGGCCAATTTTTCCCGCGCGTTCAGGCGTCAGCATTCGCAGATGTTCGAACACTTCGTCGCCGTTTTTCGCGACCAGAATTTCGCGATCCGGTTCGAGAAAAAATTCAATGCCTTCCCAGGCGTCGGTGATCAGGCACGCGCCCGCGCCGGCGGCTTCAAAGACGCGTGTGGCCGGTGAAAATCCGTATCGCGCCATGCTGCCGCGGCTCACGTTCAGAACCGCGCGCGGCGTGCAGTTGAATGCGTTGTGCTCGTGCGTGTAAACGTGGCCGAGATAATTCACATTTTCCGGCATGGCTTTGTCCTGCCAGCCGTTTCCGCCTAACAAAAAGCGGCTTCCCGGCATTCGCGATGCCGGATTGAAAAAGAATTCCTCCACGCGCGCCTCGCGATCCGGCATTCGATTTCCGAGAAAACCCAAATCTGCTTCAAAGCGCGGATTTGGTGGAACGGGAAAATGGGTATGCGGATCGAGCGCGTTGTAAATCGGAACACATTCCCGCGCGCCGCTTTCCGTGTACGCCCGGATCACTGGATCGCCGCCGCCATAAGTCAGTATAAAATCGTATTCCGGAATCAGCGCATGAAACGGATCGGCGGGATTCGCGTGAATTCGATCCAATGTCGCCGGCGCGTCCACATCGAGAAAAGCGACGAGTGTTTCCGCGCGTTGACAATCCAGCACCGCCCGTTCGAGCAATTCATCGAAAACACCGACGCCGCTGCACTTGATGATTAAATCGCTTTTCGCCGCCTGCTCGACACAACGAAGCGCGTCGCCTTCCGTCGCGGGATAAACGACGTCGCGCGCCCAATCGGGATTCGCCATATCACGATGTTGCTGGCGCTCGTAAGCGTCCGGTTCGAAAAACGTGACGCGATGTCCGCGTTCATGAAGCGCGCGAATCAGGCCGCGATAATAGGTCGCCGCGCCGTTCCAATAA
>DASSNZ010000199.1:0-7510 GCA_035701135.1 Verrucomicrobiia bacterium | reverse complement strand
ACCGATATTTGTATTTATGGCGGAACTTCCGGCGGCGTAATTGCCGCGGTTCAGGCCGCGCGAATGGGCCGCTCGGTTTCGCTCGTCGTCGTCGGCAATCACCTCGGCGGAATGACTTCGGGCGGACTTGGCCAGACGGATGTCGGTTCCTTCGGCACGGATTACATTCAAGGAGTGGCGCGGGAATTTTACACGCGCGTTGGCCAGAAATACGGCACCGGCGCGAGATTCACTTTCGAACCGCACGTGGCCGAAACGGTTTTCAACGAAATGGCCGCCGAAGCCGGCGTAAAAATTTACACGAACCAATATCTCGTTTCGGTTACGACCAACGCCGATACATCCATTGCCTCGATCACGATGAACAACGGAAATGTGTTTCGCGCGAAGATGTACATTGACGCGAGCTACGAAGGCGATTTGATGGCGAAAGCCGGCGTGAGTTACACGATCGGCCGCGAAGCTTCGTCGCAGTACGGCGAAAACCTCAACGGCGTTCGCGCGCCGAATAGCAGCGGGCATCAGTTCGGCAGCGTGGTTGTCAATCCGTACGTGGTCACGAACGATCCGGACAGTGGATTGCTGCCGCTCGTCCAAACCAACAGCGTTCTGCCTGTTGGAAGCGCGGACAACCGCGTGCAGGCCTACAATTTCCGAATATGCCTCACGCAAAACGCGGACAACAAAATTCCGATCACCGCGCCGACAAATTACGATGTCGCGCAATACGAATTGCTGGCGCGTTACATTCAGGCGCTCGTCGCGAAGGGCAGTTCACTTTCGCTGGCGAATTTCATGGGCATTTACTCGATGCCGAATGGAAAAACGGACATCAACAACAACGGACCGATTTCCACCGATTTCATTGGCGAAAGCGACACTTACGCGGAAGCCGATCATGCCACGCGCGCGAAAATCTGGCAGGCGCATAAAAATTATATTCAGGGATTTTTCTATTTTCTCGCGAACGATTCCCGCGTGCCGGCGTCTCTGAGAAATCAGATGCAGGCTTATGGTTTTTGCCGCGATGAATTCTCGGACAACGGCGGCTGGCCTTACGAACTTTATGTTCGCGAAGCGCGCCGCATGGTTTCCGATTACGTCATCACGCAATCCAATTGCCTGCGACAAACGGAGATTTCGGATCCCATCGGACTCGCCACCTACGCGATGGACTCGCACAACTGCGAGCGGCTCGTCGTGAACGGTCACGTTGAAAACGAAGGCGACACTTACAACATCGGCGGAGTTCCCGGCGCGTGGCAGATTCCCTATCGCTCGATCATTCCGAAAAAAGGGCAATGCCGAAATCTGCTGGTGCCGTGGTGCGTTTCCGCGTCGCACATCGCTTTCGGCTCGCTCCGAATGGAACCGGTTTTTATGATTGTGTCGCAATCCGCCGCGACGGCTGCCTGTCTGGCAATGGACGACAATGTTTCCGTTCAGCAACTGGATTACGCGAAGTTGCGATTGCAATTGCTCGCCGACCATCAGGCGCTCGGAGAAACCATCGCGGACAACGGAATTATTTTGGACAACGCCGATCCGGGAGTTGTGATTTCGGGCGATTGGACTTCGAGCAAATCTTCCGGCGGCTATTACGGAACGAATTATCTTCACGACGGCAATGCGGCGAAAGGAACCAAGAGTGTTCGTTTTAATCCCATGCTGACGGCCGGGAATTATGGGGTTTATCTGCGCTGGACGACCGATCCGAATCGTGCGAGCAACGTTCCCGTGGACGTGATTTCCGCGAACGGGACAAATACGTTCAGTTTCAATCAACAGCAAAACGGCGGGCAATGGAATTACATCGGAACATTTCCGTTCAACGCCGGCACGAAAGGCTGTGTCGTGGTCCGCACAACCGGAACGAGCGGTTACGTCATCGCCGACGCAGCGAGATTCGTGAGCGCCGACATCCTGCAACCGGTGGATGTAATCGCGTCGCGCGCCGATGCGAATAAATGGCAGACTCGCGCCGGATGGTTCACGGTGGTTCGCTCCGGAGACACCACCGCGCCGCTGACGGTAAATTATATTCTGAGCGGCACGGCTTCCAACGGCGTTGATTATTTGCCGTTGGACGGTTCGGTCGTCATTCCCGCCGGAGCGGTATCCGCGAAAATTACCGTAACGCCAATCGCAAACAATATTGTGGAAGGCGACCGGACAATCACTGTCACTCTCGCGGAATCCACGAATTACAATTTCGGAACTTTCTCGAACGCGACGATAACGATTCACGAAATGCCGCTGGCCGCGTGGCAGCTTGATCATTTCACTTCAACCGAGCTGGCGGATTCCGAAGTGAGCGGCGACGCGGCGGATCCGAATCACGACGGTTTTCCCAACATTGCCGAATACGCGCTCGGCCTGGATCCGAAAAATGCGAACGAATCCGGAAAACCTTTTGTTTCAATTCAAAACAACCGGCTGACACTGACCTTTTCACGGGCGAAAGCAGCGATGGATGTCGCGGTCAATGTGGAATCTTCGACGAATCTGATGAATTGGAATTCCGGCCCGGATTACGTGGACGATTCCGTTGTGGCGGATGACGGCGAGAAAGAGATTCATATCGCGCAGGCGAAAATTCCGGTTGAATCCCGGCCAATGGCTTTTCTGCGCCTCAAAATTTCAAGGTAGGGCGCGCCGCTACGTGCGCGTGGGAGCTTGTTTGCATCGCAAGTTTCAGCTACTGTGAAACCGTGATTTACGACGCGTCATTGGATGAGCTGCTGCAAAAAGTCTGGGATGGCAGCCGCATCAATCAGTCCGAAGCGTTGCGGCTTTATCATCTTCCGCTGGAGGAACTCGGCGCGCTGGCCGACCGGCGGCGTCAACTCGTGCAAGCCGGCGCTTACGACGGACGCGGCAACGAGATCGTTACTTACATTGTTGACCGCAACATCAATTACACCAACGTTTGCAATGTCTATTGCAAGTTCTGCGCATTCTATCGCACGGAAAAAGACAGCGACGCGTATGTCATTTCGTTCGACGAACTGGACAAAAAAATCGAGGAAACCCTCGCGCTCGGCGGCACGCAGATGCTGATGCAGGGCGGGCATCATCCGAAACTGACGAAACAGTGGTATCTCGATTTGCTGTCGCATGTGAAAGAAAAATTTCCCGGCTTCAACATTCACGGATTCAGCCCGAGCGAATTTGTGCATTTCCGCGAAGTGTTCAATGAGCCGTTGGAAAAAATTATTACCGATTTCAAAGCCGCCGGACTTGGCTCGATTCCCGGTGGCGGCGGCGAAATTCTCGTGGACCGCATTCGTAAACGCATTTCGCCGCTCAAAGCGATGAGCGATGATTGGCTCGAAGTCATGGACGTGGCGCATCGGCTCGGACTGAATTCCTCGGCGACGATGATGTTCGGCCATGTGGAAACGATTGAAGATCGGATTGAACATCTTGAAAGAATTCGCGCGCAGCAGGACAAATCATTGCAATGTGTTTCCGGCATCCTGCCGGAAAATCAAACTTCCAAAAGTTCTGCCGGCAAGATGCCGACAACACAATCCGGTTTCACAGCGTTCATCTGCTGGACGTTCCAGGCCGAACACACGAAGCTCAAAGCGCCGACGGTCGGCGCGCACGAGTATTTGCGCACGCAGGCATTGAGCCGGATTTACCTCGATAATATTCCGAGCGTGCAAAGTTCGTGGGTGACGCAAGGCCAGGAAATCGGCCAGATCGCTTTGAAATACGGCGCGAACGATCTCGGCAGCATCATGATTGAGGAAAATGTGGTTTCCCAGGCCGGCACGACGTTTCGCATGAGTGTCGCGGACATGCAACGACTCATCAGAGAACTCGGTTACGAACCGCGCCAGCGCGACAACTGGTATCGGCTGGTGAATTGAAGCTTCGCGCTCGTCTTTTTAAATCGCTCTGATATTTTTCCCGCCATCAATGTCCACCGACGCGCCCGAATTAAGCTTTGTCATTCCCTGCCACAACGAGGAGGGAAATTTGCGGCCTTTGGTTGTGGCGATTCGCGAGGCGGTTCTTCCGTTGAATCTCTCTTACGAAATTGTCATCACGGACGATTTCAGCACGGACAATTCCTGGAACGTGCTCAAGGAATTGGTCGCGGAAAATCCATCGGTGCGCGGATTGAAATTCGCTTACAACTGCGGTCAATCGGCCGCAATGTGGGCGGGAATGAAAGCCGCGCGCGGAAAATACATCGTCACGCTCGACGCGGATTTGCAAAACGATCCGCGCGATATTCCGCAATTTCTCGAAGCGCTCAAGCGGTTCGATTGCGTTTGCGGCACGCGCGTGGAGGCGCGAAGCCATGGCGACAATTTCATCCGCATTCTCTCCTCAAAAATCGCGAACGGGGTTCGCAACAAACTTTCCGGTGAAACGATCACGGACGCCGGCTGCTGTTTTCGCGCGTTCAAACGCGAATGCGTTCAGGACCTGAAATTTTTCAAAGGAATGCATCGTTTCCTGCCGACGCTTTTTAAAATCGAAGGTTTTACAGTCACGGAAATTCCGGTGCGCCATAATCCGCGCATGAGCGGCCAGGCGCATTATGGTGTGTGGAACCGGCTGTTCGCGTCGTTCTACGATTTGCTTGCGGTGCGCTGGATGAAGAAACGGATGTTTCGATATAAAATCGCGGAAGAAATTTAATTTCCAAAATTTTACCGCAGAGATGCAAAGGCGCGGAGAATTTAAGACAGGATTTTAAGGGAACGGAAAATTCCAGGGAAAAAATTCCGAGATTTCTGTTCCTTTTATTCGGAAAAAAGCTCTTCGCGACTTTGCGTCTCTGCGTTGAAATCCGGAATATTCACGCCTGTCGCGCCGCGCCGAAGACATTGTCGAGAATGACTTCTTTCGTTTTCCACGTCAGCGCCATCGTCATGGAGAGCGGGAGGAGAACGAGCAGACAAACCACCAGCCAGATCAGCCATCCGCCGCTGATTTGCACACCGAGCGATGGAATGGCGAATTGCAGCGACATCAGTTCCGAAATGTTCGGCAATCGCGAAAGTTGCGTGGAATAAAAATGAAGCACTTGCGACAAGACGAGATACACCGCGACCAATGTCATGAGCGCGATCAGCAAACTGCGATTCAGCGCGGTGTATTGCCGGATTTCCAGTCGCAACGCCTCATCCGGCAGCATCGCGCCAAGGCGCAGCAAAACGAGATTCACGGTGAACAGAAAAAATAACGCCGAGATGGCGAACACGGCGACCATGAATCCGAAGAAAAGATTTTGCGGAATGCGATTCCACCAGCAAAGAAACGGACTCAGGCCGCAATCAATGATCGCGAAAAGTTCGGCGAGATCCAGAACGCCGCGCCACGGACGCTCCTGTTTTTGAAACGAACTCAGTTGCGTCAATCCATACAGGAGCAAAGCGGTGGCGACCAGAGACGGAATGAATCCGAAAAAGTGCATTGTGTCGAACCAGCCCGCGCTCGCCGTCCCGACGCTGAGAATAAACGCGATCGGCAATCCCCAGAACAACGCGGAAAGTCCGCGCACAAGACGGCCCAGCGCCCGGAGAAGTTCAGGATGAGGCGAAGCGTCAGGCATGATGGAAAATTGCGAAATCCGAATTCCGAATTCCGAAAGAAGCCCGAATCCCGAAATCCAACGAAAGGAATGACCCGCACGCCGCGCGAATTTTGAGATTTGGATTTCTGTTTTTTTTCGGCATTCGGATTTCGGATTTAGAAATTCAGATACGTGTATTCTTTCAGGCCTTTTTCGTAATCGTCGAGCAGGCGCATCGCTTCGGAAGGTTTCATCCGGTCGGATTTGATCGCTTCGTCCATTTGCGCCTTCATCTGGCGTTTCAATTCGTTTTCGTCGTATTGAACCGACGCGAGCGCCTGGCCGATGGCGGTGCCTTCGATGATTTCCTCGACGTAATATCCCGCCGGCTCGTCGGGATCGAGAAACACATGCACTTCGTTGACGCGCCCGAAAAGATTATGCAGATCGCCCATGATGTCCTGATACGCGCCCATCAGGAAAAATCCGAGATAATACGGCTCAACCTGGCCGTTGCCGTTCGTTTTCAATTTATGCAACGGCAATGTGTCGCGCACATCGCGCAGATCAATGAACTTGTTTACCTGCCCGTCGGAATCGCACGTGATGTCCACCAGCGTGCCTTCGCGCGTGGGACGTTCGTTCAGCCGGCTGAGAGGCATGATTGGAAATAATTGTCCGAGCGCCCAGTGATCGAGCAGCGATTGGAACACGGAAAAATTGCAGAGATATTGATCGCCGAGGCTGTCTTCGAGTTTGCGGATTTCTTCCGGAACATAAGCCTGATCGCGAAAACTCTGGACGACTTCCAGGCTGATTTCCCAATAAAGATTTTCAATCTTCGCCTTGTCCGGCAAATCCATCATGCCAAGCGTGAACATGTGCTGCGCGTCGTCGCGCCGTTCCAGCGCGTCGTGATACGCTTCGAGTTTGTTGAGCCTGGAAAGATTTTTTTTGATGTCGAGCAGTTCCTTGACGAGCGCGTGTTCGTTTTCGCCGTATTGCAGAAAATCGCCCGGACGAATTTTTTCAATCGCGCCGAACACTTCCACAATCAAAACGCTGTGATGCGCCACAATTGCCCGGCCGCTTTCACTGATAATGTCGGGATGCGGCACTTTTTCCGTGTTGCACACGTCGGCGATATAATAAACCACGTCGTTCGTGTATTCCTGAAGCGTGTAATTCGTGGAACTGTCAAACGCGGAACGGCTGCCGTCGTAATCCACACCAAGGCCGCCGCCGACATCGAGGAACTCGATTTGAAAACCCATTTTGTAAAGCTTCGCGTAAAAGCGCGCCGCCTCCTGAACAGCTTTTTTCACCGTCAAAATATCCGGAACCTGCGAGCCGATATGAAAATGAAGCAGCTTGAGGCAATGAATCAAATTTTCCGATCTCAACATTTCCGTCGCCGCGAGAATTTCGGCGGTGCTCAATCCGAATTTCGCGTTTTCGCCGCCGCTCTCCGCCCAGCGCCCGGCGCCTTTGCTCAATAATCGCGCGCGAATTCCGATGATCGGCTCGACGCCAAGTTGTTTGGACACGTTGATGATCTGGCGCAACTCTTCGAGTTTCTCGACGACCATGATGACTTTGCGCCCGAGTTTGTTTCCGAGCAGCGCCAT
Source organism: Verrucomicrobiia bacterium (assembly GCA_035701135.1). GTDB lineage: Bacteria > Verrucomicrobiota > Verrucomicrobiia > Limisphaerales > DASXHY01 > DASXHY01. The sequence continues at coordinate 346 of DASSNZ010000199.1, read as the reverse complement.
GCGAATAAAGCTGGCGTCCTTGTAACCGTTGCAAATAATCAGGCTGCCGATCTGGTTTTGAAGCGCGAGGCCGACAAACAATTCCGGTTTGCTCCCGACTTCAATTCCAAAATCGAACGGCTTTCCGGCATCGAGAATTTCCTCCACGACTTCGCGAAGCTGATTCACTTTGATTGGAAAAACGCCGCGATATTTTCCCTGATAATTATATTCAGTGATGGAATTGCGAAACGCGAGATTGATGGATTCGACGCGGTGGCGAAGAATGTCCTGAAAACGAATCAAAACCGGAAACCGCAGCCCGCGGCCTTTCGCTTCCTCGATCACATCGGTGATGTCCACCGCC
>DASSNZ010000198.1:0-7196 GCA_035701135.1 Verrucomicrobiia bacterium | reverse complement strand
AGATGCAATGGGGGGCAGGTTTTTCAAGTCCTTTTGTATGGTTCCAATTGGCACTTCCTCCACCAGTATTTTACGACCGTCCATGGTCAGGAACTGTTTATGAACCCGTGTTTTTCTATGCTCTGGAGAAACTCCACCTGCGGCGCCGAACGCTTCTCCGCGACCCATGTGCATTGAGCCAAAATCTAATTCTTCATCTGGACGAATACCATCGGTTGCCACTGTGGAACGTGCGTGAGCCGTTGAAATCTTTGGTTCGGGAGGATTCAGAAATTCCGTGAGTACCCGTAAAGAAGTTGTTCCGGGATTCAAACCATAACTTTTCGGACTCGGAGGTTGGGCGCGCAAGATAACGTCTTGTTCAAACCCTGACAGACGATAAGTATAGCGGACATCGGCGCTGATTCCTGTGAAGGCGTCAGCATAAATTACCTGATTGCTTCCCACAATTTGGCCTTGGCTGTCCTTCACTTCAGCGATCAAAACGCTTTTTCCAGTAGATGCGTCGAAATATTCCAATCCAAGAACATTGCTTCGTAGTCTCTTCCCGTCCGGCATTTGCAAGGCAATGGCGCCCGCGGTATTGAGATTATTGGCAAAAATCACTTTATGCCTGCCCTGTCTGGCGATCGCGCCGCCCGGGAACGGTTCAATGATTTCCCTGGATTCTTTCCACTTGCCGGTAATGTCATCCAAATAGTTCATTCCCGTCGCCAACTCCACATAGGCGCGATTCGTATGCGTCGTCACTTGACCGGCGGCATTTGTAGCTGCAATTATTTTATACCATGTGCGCGAATCCGGTCCGCGCTCGCCCACAAAATAACTTTGCTTCGCCAGTTTTCGGACGCTATTGCTGGAAGCGAGATAAAAATGTTTGCCTGATGGCGAATTAAAATAGCGAACAAACTGATTCGTTCCAATTCGATTGGGAAGTTTCGCTGGTATCGAAGGCGCGCTGATTGCAATCGAAGTCAAAAGACAGGCCGAAACCGTCGCTGAATCTGCCAACATCAAAGAGGTTGGGATTTTCATAGGATTTTAAGGGGATTTTCGATCCAGTTTTTTATCTTTTACTAAAAACAATTATATGGGGTATTCACCCCAGAAGCTAATCGCGTGCGTCCTTGTCATTCCGTATGCGTTTATTTTTGGCGCGATTCGCGGAATTCCGGTTTGGTGGCGTTTGATAGATTGTTCGTTCGGAGTGATTGGATTCATTCCGATTTGGCTTTGCCGCAAGTGGGTTTTGGAACTGGAAAAGTCCGCTCCGAAAATTTATTCAGCGGCGGAATCCCAAATTCCGCGACGTTGAAAAATATGGTGGTAGGTGATGGATTCGAACCATCGAAGGCGTAAGCCAGCAGATTTACAGTCTGCCCCCGTTGGCCACTTGGGTAACCTACCAGCCGAGCCACGTTACAGCGGGCGCGTAGTTTTGCCAATGAACGCGCGGTTGTCAATCCGCGCTTCCATGCACGAAAGAAGAATTCTAAAATCATCGGACACGCTCTGGGCCCGTAAGGGACGAACGGGGAAAGAGTTGGAGAGAGGGGTTCCGATTTATTCTCAAAATGAAAATCTCCTCTCCCCGGCCCTCTCCTCCGGCTTCGCTCGGAAGAGAGGGAGGCAATTCTGGCCATCAGTTCCAAACCGTTCGTCCATGTCTCGCAAATCCTCTTGAATGTCCCGCCGTTGCCGCTAGTTTGCAAGGATATGCGTTGGACAACGATTTCAGTTCTCGCCATGGCTTCACTTTTCACCGCCTGCAACAGCGCGTCTGTAAAACCGAAAACCGCCAAAGCGCCGTCCGCTTCCCGGCTCGCGGATTTTCAAAAGCGCGCCAAAAAGTTTCATTCCATCGTCACGATTCCGCATTTTGAAACCACGCCGGAGGAAATCGCGGCAACCGTCACCAACACCATCGCGGTTGGGAATTCCGCGCTGGACCGCATCGGAAAACTTGCCGCTTCCGAAGTCACGTTCACGAACACCGTTCGCGCGCTGGACGATCTCGGTTTTCAACTCGCGCTGGCGGACAACCGGCTTTCGCTGATCGAACAAACCAGCACGAACGCCGCCGTTCGCGACGCGGCGACCGAAGGTTTGAAAACGCTGGAATCGTGGATGGTCGGGCTGGATTATCGCGAGGACGTTTACCGCGCGATCAAGGCTTACGCCGACACAAAGCCGAAGCTGCAGGACGGCGACGCGAAATTGCTGTTTGAAACGATGCGCGATTATCGCCGCGCGGGACTGGATTTGCCGAAAGCGGATCGTGATCAGGTCGAGCAATGGCGCAAGGAACTTTCCTCGCTCGGAACGGATTTCGAGAACAACGTCACGAAAGCGACGCAGCCCGTGAAGTTCACCAAAGCCGAACTGGACGGTTTGCCGGATGATTTTCTCGCGCAAACCAAAACCGGCGACGACGAATACACCGTGATGGCAAACATCACCTGGCAATATCTCGCGCTGATGGACAATGCGAAATCCGAGCAGACGCGAAAACGATTTCTGATTCAGCACGACAATCTCGCGCGCGAAAAAAATATTCCGCTGCTCCAGCGCATTCTCGTTTTGCGGGACAACATTGCGCGAAAACTCGGTTACGCGAACTGGGCGGATTACGCGACGGAAGTGAAAATGGTGAAGAACAGCCGGACCGCGATTGATTTTCTCAAAAAACTCGAAACCGGTTTGCAGCCGAAATTCGACGCCGAGCTGGAGGAATATCGAAAATTGAAAGTCGCGGACACCGGCGATCCGAATGCGAAAATCAACATCTGGGACTGGCGTTATTACATGAACCAGCTCAAGAAACAGCGCTACAACGTGGACGCCGAACAGCTTCGCGTTTATTTCCCGTATCAACGCGTTCTCGACGGCATGTTCGCAATTTACCAGCGCATTTTCGGATTGAAATTTGAAGCCGTCCAGCCGCCTTACAAATGGGTGAACGATCTCCAGCTTTACGCCGTTTCCGATGCGAAAACCGGCGAGCCGCTCGGATTGTTTTATCTCGATATGTTTCCGCGCGAAGGAAAATACAATCACTTTGCCGAGTTCGGAATCATTGACGGAAAACTTTTGCCGGACGGTTATTATCAGCGGCCGGTCGTCGCGTTGATCTGCAATTTTCCCTCGCCGACCGCGGACCATCCTTCGCTGATGTCGCACAGCGACGTGGAAACGATTTTCCACGAGTTCGGCCACGCGATGCACGCGATTCTGACCCGCGCCCGATACGCGCGTTTTTCCGGCACGAGCGTTCCGCGCGATTTCGTCGAAGCGCCGTCGCAGATGCTGGAGAACTGGGTCTGGAACAAAAAAGTTCTCGACAGTTTCGCGGCGGATTATCGCGATCCATCGAAGAAAATTCCCGAGGACATTCTCGCGAAACTCAAGGAGGCGCGTCTCGCGACGGAAGGAACTTTTTATCGCCGGCAGATCGCGTTTGGCCTGATGGACATGGCGTTGCACACGCAAATTCACGCGACGAACGCGGACCAGACGTTGCCGCTCTCGAACAAAACGTTGAGCGACGCATTTCTGCCGATGGTTCCGAACACGGCGTTTGTCGCTTACTTCGGGCATATTGTCGGATACGACGCCGGATATTACGGCTACGCGTGGGCGGACGCGATTGCGGCGGACATGGCGACGGTGTTTGAACACGCGCCGGATGGATTTTTCGACAAGCAGGCCGGGATGAAATTGCGAAGGGAAATTTACTCCGTCGGCGATTCGCGCGATGTAAATGTTTCAATCGAAAAATTCCTGGGCCGCCCGCGCTCGCTGGAACCGTTTCTGGAAAAATTGGGAATCCGAAAAAAATCCGAAGCGAAATAAAGGCACGGGAATCCCGCCCGAGCGATTCAAAAAATTAACAAAAATTAACGCAAAGGCGCGAAGGAGCAAAGGCGCGAGGAATTGAACGCTTTTTCAGATGATCCCTGGCCATCATCAATCCGCTTTGCGTCTTGGCTTCTTTGCGCCTTTGCGTCGAATTCCTGCCTACGCTGTCCTCGCCGCGCCGGGCGTGACATCGGCGAGTTTGCTTCGCGACGCTTCGACTTTGATGTAATGCAGCACGACCGGCGCTAAAATCACGCCGGGAATTCCCATCAATTTTTCGCCCAGAACAATTCCCACCAGCGTCAGCCACATCGGATTTTTTATCCGGTCGCCGATGATTTTGCTGTTCAGAAAATATTCCAGCTTGTGAATCACGATCAGAAAAATCAGCGCCGCCAGCGCCATGTTGGGCGAAATCGTGAAACCGACGCAAACGATCAGCGTGTTGCAAAGAATGTTGCCGATGATTGGAATCAGGCCGCAGAGAAAGGTCAAAACAATCAGCACCGTCGTGTAGGGAAATCCGTTCCAAAAAAGGAAAATCGCCGTGAGCACGGTGTTGATTCCCGAAATAATAATTTGCGCGCCCATCACTTTCGCGAAACTGAGATAAAACGTCTCGAACCGCAAAACCAGTTCGCTCACCACCGTCGCATAAACACTGTCGCGAACCGCGTTGGGATCGTTCTCCGAATTCCAGCGCGTGTTCAGAAAAAGGCTGAGCGCGACAATCAATCCAATGACCAGCAGCGCGAGCTGGAAAAACGTCTCCTGCGCGTAATGGCCTACGTTCGCGACTTTTTCCCGCACTTTCTTGATCGCCACGGATTTCAGGCTCGCGTAGTCGGTGAACGGCAGTTCGATGCCTTTTCGTTCCGCGAAACCGACGACGGCGGGAATGGTTTTTTCGGCAATTTCCGGCAGCGTTTTGTAAGCGCGGCTGGAAAAGAAAAATAATCCGTAGCCAATCGCCGCGACCGAAATCAGGTAAATCGCCGCGCCGAGAATCTTGCTTCGACCAAAACTGAATTTCTGCAGCGCGAAATATCCAAAAAACGCCGTGAGCACCATCGTGCCGATATGAAACCAGCCGATGGCCACCAGCAGCGCCACCATGATCAAATAGGAAATGCGCTTGGATTGGGTCATGCAAAACTCAGCGAATCTTCGGCAAAAGCCAGCCAAGCAATTCACCGATGGGCAAACGCTCCTGCCTGCCGTCATCGCGATGGCGAATTGTCACCGTGTCTTTCAATTCCGGTTTTTCGCCGAGCGTATCGAAATCAATCGTCACGCAAAACGGAGTGCCCGCTTCGTCCTGACGCGCATATCGCCGGCCGATCGAACCGCCGTCGTCGTAGAAAACATTCATCCACGGACGCAACAGATCGCGGACTTCGCGCGCTTTTTGCACCAACTCCGGTTTGTTTTTGAGCAACGGCAGAACGCCGACTTTGATGGGCGCGACACGCGGATGAAATTTCATAATCACGCGCGTTTCGCTTTTGCCTTTGTCATCGGTTTCCGTGACTTCCGTAAACGCATTCGCCAGCAGCGCGAGAATCAAACGATCCACGCCGGCGCTCGGTTCGATGACGTGCGGAATGTATTGCCCTTTCGCCAGACCGTTCGCGTCTTCCGACGCTTCCTTTTCGGCCTGTTCCGCGGGAACGCCGGATTTTTCCAGATAACGTTTCCGATTTTCGAAATAACGTTTCCGAAGTTCGTCTTGTTTTTCTTTCGGCAACTTGCCCCAGGCGGCGCGCAGTTCGTCGTCGAAAATGCCCATGGATTTTCCGGAAAACCGCTCGTGTTGGCTCAAATCGAAATCGCTGCGCGCGGCAATGCCTTCCAATTCCTCGCCTTTCAATTCGCCGTTCTCATCGCGTTTGCTGAAGGGAAATTTGTATAAAATATCCGTCGTCGCGCGGGCGTAATGCGCGAGTTCTTCCGGCGTTTGAATATGAAAACCCAGCGTGTCACGCGAAAGCCCGATGCTCTCGTAGAAGCGCACGCGTTCTTCGACCCAGTATTGATGCCACGCCTGCCAGCCCCAGTTTGAAGTTTCGAGTTTTGAGTTTCGAGTTTCGAGTTCGGCCCCGCCCGCCACGTTGCCGGAAATGGCTTCGACGACTTCGTCCGGCTTGATGAAAAATTCGAGTTCCATCTGCTCGAATTCGCGCGAGCGGAAAATGTAATTGCGCGGCGTGATTTCGTTCCGAAATGCCTTCCCGACCTGGGCAATTCCGAATGGAACTTTTTGACGGGACGTTTCCAGAACATTTTTGAATTGAACGAAAATAGCCTGCGCGGTTTCGGGTCGCAGATAGGTCAGATTTTCTTCGGATTCAACCGGGCTGGTGTGCGTTCGAAGCATCAGGTTGAACGGACGCGGTTCTGTCAATTCACCGCCACAATAGGGACACGGTTTTACAAATCCGGTAGCGCCGCGCTGTTCGGTCGCCAGATATAAATAGAATTCCCTGGCATCCGCTGGACGTTTCCCTTTTTCCACATCTTCAGCCATCCACGAAAGCGTCACTTCGGGATTGCGGACCAGAGCGAGATTCGGAGCCAAATGTCTGCCCTTGCCCTTGGCCCACCGCAATAAATCTTCGCCGCCGAATTTTCCGGTGAACGGTTCCACGAGCGACGCCAGCGATTGCACCCAGGATTGCTCGGTCATGAGCGGCCACCATTGATCTTCGCGAATCAATTTTTTGCAAAATTTGCAGGTGCACATCGGATCGCTGAACGTATCCACATGCCCGCTCGCCTTCCAGATTTCCGGCGACATGATGATGGAAGCGTCGAGGCCAACCACATCCTCGCGCTGGCGGATCATCGCATTCCACCAGAGTTCCTTGACGTTGCGCTTGAGTTCCGCGCCGAGCGGGCCGTAATCCCAAAAACCATTGATGCCGCCGTAAATTTCGGAGGATTGAAAAATAAACCCGCGCCGTTTGCACAACGACACGATCTTTTCCATGAGCGGATTCTCTTTAGCTTCGGCCATAAGGCGCACAGTCTTTGCCATGACCAATGTGATGTCAAGGAGCGCACGGTAATTGAGCGCGAACGAATTCGGAAAACGGAGTTCCGCGACTTTGAAACGTGACACGCGGCGCGAATTCGTGTTTTAGTGTCCGCCGCCTATGAGTAAAACCGCATTACTTTTCGCCGGCCAGGGCGCGCAATTCGTCGGAATGGGTCGCGATTTCGCGGAGCAATTTCCGTCCGCGAAAACCTGGTTCGACCGCGCCAACGCCGCGCTCGGTTACGATCTCGCCTCGATCTGTTTTTCCGGTCCGGAATCCGAACTGACGAAAACCGAAAAC
>DASSNZ010000197.1:0-3950 GCA_035701135.1 Verrucomicrobiia bacterium | reverse complement strand
ATGGTTGAAACATCAAGGATTGCAAAAGAAAACCCGCCAGGAAAACTGGCGGGCTTAAAACAGTTTTCTCTTTTTCAAGGCTCGGCCAATATTTTGGCGCGCTGCGCGTGATATTGTTCCGGCGTGATTTTGTCCGCTTCGTAATCTTTCAACAACGCCTGAAGCTGCTGTTCTTTTTCAGGCGAAAGTCCGGTGGGCGGGCCTTGAATTGGCGGGAAACCCAGCGGGTTTTCTTTTTGTTGTTCGATGTGATTTTGTTTTGCCTCGGCTTGTTGTTTTAATTTTTCCTGCTCTTTTTGCGCGGCCAATTCTTTTTGCTGTTGGTCTTCCGCCATTTTTTTCAGCATCGCTTCGCGCGCTTTTTCCACAGACGTGGCATTCGATTCTTCAGGTGTTGGCCAGAAAGATTCGTCCAATTCCTTCATTTTTTGTTCGAGAGCCTGGCGCGCTTTTTCGATCGTTTGCGAATCGGCGATTATGGGCTTCGATTGCGCGGCGGGCGTTTGAGTAAATTCGGTGCCGGGCGCGGGTGTTGTCGCGGGAGTTTCAACCGGCGATTGGCCGTTCAGTTCGCGCATTTTTTGCTCCAAAGCCTGACGCGCTTTTTCAATCGCGGCGGAATCGGGAATCAAAGGCGTGACGGGTTTCGACTGAACTTCCGGCGTTTGCGCCGGCGTGGATTGAGTCATTGCCGGAACGGTCGTCGTTGGCGCGGCGACGGGAGATTCAGTTTGGGGTTGGCCGTTCAATTCTCTTAATTTCTGTTCCAAAGCCTGACGCGCCTTTTCGATTGCGGCGGAATCCGCTTTTACCGCCGGGGCGGGAGTTGGCTGGGCGGCGGGAGCGGGTTGAGCGGGAGGTGTTTGCGGCGCGGCCTGGGCGGGCGTGGCGGCTGGTTCGCTCGGAGCGAGTCCGAGCTTTTGTTCCAGCGCCTGACGGGCTTTGATCTGCGCCTCGGTGTCGGCAAAAAGGATGAATGGGATGAGAATGCCGGTTGTCGCGCAGGCTAAAAGGATGCGTCGTGAAATCTGCATGGCGTGTTTTTACGGGAAAACTCGGGCTGATGCAACAGCTTTCAGGAACTCGATGTGAAAGTCCAAATTGACCTGACTGTCGCAACATCGAAATGGCGAGACTGCGTGAGAGGGCAAAAATCCGAATGCAAAATCCGAAAATTAAAGCCACGCAGGAACTGACGATGATTTTCTACGAAAGCGGCTGATTGGCTGGTTTGATGTCAATTGAACTGGTTTTCAAATTCCACAGGTGACCTGTCAGGCGCTTTGGATCACCTTTGGATTGTAGAAGGTCTCCAGATAATTAAACGCTGGATGAAGCGAGCCGCAGTCAAATTAGAACAAACGTTCAGTAGCGGTTGGGTTCAGCAAAAAGCGAGGATGCTCTAAATGTTTTGCAGTTGTCATCGCCGTGGATCGGTTGTCGGAAAATGTGTCGGAGTTGTTTTGTTTTTTTGTTGTTTGTCATGGTTTTGTCAGGGAGCGGCGAATGCGGAGCGTCTCACGCTCAATTTCAATCCCGACTGGAAATTCATCAAGGCCGACCCGACAAACGCGCAACGTCATGATTTTGACGATTCGAACTGGCAGACGATTTCCACGCCGCACACCTACAATGATGTTGATACGTTCGATGATTTTTCGCCGGGCGGAATGCGCGGTGAAACCAATCAGTGGTCGGGCCGCACCTGGTATCGCAAAACATTTACATTGCCGAAATTCGCGCTCGGAAAAAACATTTACATTGAATTCGAAGCCGTCCGACAGGTCGCCGACGTTTATCTCAACGGTCATTATCTCGGCACGTGCAAAAATGGTTTTATTCCGTTTGGTTTTGACCTGACGCCTTACATTCAATTTTCAAAGCCCAACGTTTTGGCGGTCATGTGCGACAACCGTTTCATGATCAGTCAAATTGGTCGCGAAAATCCAAAGTCAAAAAGAGCTGCCGCTCATCCTGTTGCAGGAACATTGGAGGCTTATGAAAAAAACGTGAACGCTTCGCTGCCTGACGACGTGGACGAAGTTCAGGCCGACCAGCTTCCATGGAACAATCCGCAATGGCATCCTCCCCTGGGCGGCATTTATCGCGACGTGCGGCTTTACGTGACCGATCCGTTGCACATTTCGTTGCCGTTGTACGATTTCCTCCAGACGGCCGGGCCGTATGTTTACGCCACATCAATTTCCAGAAACTCGGCGGAAACTGGCGTGGAAATTCCGGTCGAAAACGGACGCGGGACGGAAGAAAAAATTGAAGTCACGGCGACAGTTTTGGATCACGAAGGCCGCGTGGTTCTTGCATTGGAAAAGTCCGGCGACATCGCGGCAGGCGCACACAGGCTATTTAAATTTTCCGGGCTGATTGAAAATCCGCAGTTATGGGAACCGGATTTTCCGTATCTCTATCGCGTGGTTTGTTCTGTTCGCCTGGCTGGCAAAGAAATTGATTCCTGCGACATCCCGCTGGGAATCCGCACGGTGCATTGGGACATTGAAACCGGATTTTGGATCAACGGCCATCATTTGAAACTGCACGGCTGGGGTCAGCGTCCGACTGCGGAATGGCCCGGATTGGGAACCGCGCAACCGGATTGGCTGCATTATTTCACGCTGAAATTGATGAAGGATGCAGGCGGCAATTTCATTCGCTGGGGGCATTGCGCGGGCGGTCCGGCGATGATTCGCGCGGGCGATGAACTGGGTCTTGTCACGGATCAACCCGGCGTGGACGGCGAGGCGGACACCGTTGGCGCACCTTGGAACATTCGCGCGGAGGCGTTTCGCGACGCGATCATTTATTTCCGGAATAATCCTTCCATTCTGATTTGGGAAGGCGGCAATCAAAAAGTAACTGCAGCACATGCCGGGGAATTGCGCGGATTCGTCAAACAATTTGATCCACACGGCGGACGCGCGCTCGCATTTCGTCGCGCGGATAAGACGACCGGCGAATTCATGGACATTACAATCGGAACCGAGGGCAGCCACGAAATTCCGCGCCTGCCGGTTGTCGAAGGCGAGTATGATCGTGAAGAATCGCCGCGACGCGTGTGGGATGATTTTTCGCCACCGGATTTTGGTTATCCCGCGGCGAAAGGCCAGATCTACGATTTAACGTCCGAACAATACGCCATCAATGAAGTCAGCCAATATGTTAAAAAGACCGGCGCGGCCAGCCAATGCGGCGGCGGAAACTGGATTTTTTCTGATTCGACCAGCGGTGGACGCAACACCATCGAAGTGAGCCGCGCAAGCGGAGAAGTGGATGCCGTGCGCTTGCCCAAGCAGGCCTACTACGTGTGCCAGGCGATGTTTCGCAACGATCCGCAAGTTCATATCATTGGCCATTGGAATTATCCGACGGGAACCCGGAAAACAATTTACGTCGCGTCTAATTGTCAGGAGGTGGAATTATTTCTAAACGGAAAATCGCTGGGGCGCGGCAGCAAATCAGATCAGTATCTTTTCACGTTCCCGAGCGTGGAATGGGAGCCGGGGGAAATCAAAGCAGTGGCTTTCAAGAACGAAATTTCTGTCGCGACAAATACCCTTCGCACTGCGGGCAAACCGGTCGCATTGAGGCTCACGGCGATCACCAATGATGACGGATTGCAGGCGGATGGTTCGGACGTCGCGCTGATTGACGTGGAGGCGGTGGATGCGAATGGCGAGCGTTGCCCGACGTTTCAACAGCGCGTTGACTTTTCGTGTGACGGCCCGGCGATCTGGCGGGGCGGTTACAACAGCGGCGAATCCAATTCCATCAATCATCTTTATCTCGATTTGGAAGCGGGTATCAATCGCGTCGCGGTCCGTTCCACTTTGGCGCCGGGCGAAATTACAGTCGTGGCAAAATACCCTGGTTTGAAACCGGGAAGCATCGCCATTCAATCTCATGCGTTTGAAGTTTCGGACGGCTATTCTCTCGCG
>DASSNZ010000196.1:0-4068 GCA_035701135.1 Verrucomicrobiia bacterium | reverse complement strand
TCCATTACGCTCGGCGACGTGGACGCGGAAAATCTTCGCGCCGCGGGCGTGGAAGTTTCCTACAGCGAAGTGACGGTGACACGCCGGATTTTCCGCGACGGCGGCAGCGAATATTTCATCAACAAAATTCCGTGCCGTCTCAAGGACATTCAGCAGTTGTTCATGGGAACGGGAATTGGCCGCACGAGTTACAGCATCATGGCGCAGGGACACATCACGCAGATTCTTTCCAGCAAGCCCGAGGAGCGCCGATTGATTTTCGAGGAAGCCGCCGGCATCACGAAATTCAAGGCGCAGAAAAAAGAATCGCTTCGCAAGCTGGAATACACCGAGCAGAATCTTTTGCGCGTCGCCGATTTGATCAAGGAAGTGAAACGGCAGATCGGCTCGCTGCAACGCCAGGCGGGAAAAGCGCGGCGATACAAACAATTCGCCCAGGAACTTCAGCATCTCGACACGCAACTCGCGCGGCATCAGTTCGATCAATTGCAACTGGAAATCGCCGAGCGCCAGGCCAAAGGCGAACAGTTGCGCGAGCAAATTGAAACCGGCTCCGCAAGCGTTCTTCGATGTGAAGATGAAATTTCCCAACTCCGCGAGCGCCTTTCCGAATTGGAACACGAAATCGCCGCGACACAACAACGCGGGCTTGAATTAAAAAGCGAAAGCGACCGGCACGAAAGCGGAATTCAGTTCAACGAAGAACGATTGCGCGAACTGGCCGCGCAGAATTCCAAAGCGCTGGCCGACATCACGCAAGCCGAGGAACGCCGCCAGGCCGCGTCCGATGAACTCGCGTCTATCACCGAACGACTTGCCGCATCCGAAGCTTCGCTCGCGCGCCATCGCGAATCCCTGCAGGCGAAACACGCGGCATTGAAAAATGTCGAGGATGATTTGCGCCGGCGACAGGAAGAATTGCGAAAGGCGCAGGCGGATGCATTCGCCGCCGCGCAGGATTTGTCCCGCGCGCGAAACGAAATCACCGCACTCGATTTGCAGAAGCAGGGCAATGTCGTTCGCCTGGAAAAACTTTCCGCCGAAAAAATCCAGCTTGAGGAAGAACGCAATCGCCTTGAAGCGCGTTTGCAGGAATTTGCCGTCAATGTCGAAGCCGAAAAACTCAGCGTTCAGACCAAACGCGGCACGGTCGAGGAACGGCAAACGCGGTTGCGGGAAATTCAGGAGGAACTGAACAAAGCCTCGCGCGAACAGGATCAACTCGTTCAGACGCAGGCCGAAAAACGTTCGCGCCTGAATGTGTTGCAGCAGTTGGAAGGTTCGCACGAAGGTTTCAGCGCCGGCGCGCTCGCCGCGTTGCGCCGCTCGCAATCGGTGATCGGTTCTCTCGCCGATCGCATTCGCGTTCCGGACGATTATGTCATCGCGATTGAAAATGCGCTCGGCCATCATTTGCAACTGGTTCTCACCGAGCGTCCGGAATCCGCGCAGCAAATTCTTTCCGACCTCGCCAACAGCAAAGCCGGGCGCGCCAGCGTCGTCGCGTTGTCCGTTCAGGTTCCCGAAGCGCAACTCGCGTTTCCCGGCGACCTCGCGCCCGGCGGCGTGGACGCGCAAACGATTCAACACAAATTGGAAAAAGGCGAACTCGTTCACGCGCTCAGCGTTGTTCAAGCCGAGCCGTCCATCGAAAAACTGGTCAAAAGTTTGCTCGCAAGGACGTTCATCGCGGCGGACCTTCCTCATGCGACGGCGCAATTGCAAAACGGCCACGCGGGTTGCGATTTCGTCACGTTGTCCGGCGATTTGTTGAGCCGCCACGGCGTTTACACTGGCGGTTATTTGAACGGCAGCGGAAACGGACGCGCGCCATCTTCAATTCTCGGACGAAAAAACCAGATTGCCGAACTGGAAAACGCGCTGGCGAATCTCGGCGAAAAAGTCGCCGAAGTCAGCCGCCGCAAAGGAAATCTGCAAAGCGAGCAAACGGAATTGCAGGCGAGTTTGCAGGAAGCGCAAACGGAATTGCGCCAGCAGGAAGTCGCGATTGCGACGCGGCAGGGCGAATTCACCGCGCTGGAAAATTCGCGCCGACTGTTGCACCAGAAAATTGACACCGTCGTTTACGAAGTCCAAAGCCTTGCCGCGCAGGAACAGGAAGGTCTGGAAAAACGCGCTTCGTTGTCCGCCCGGGCCGAGGAATTCGCCGCGCGCGAAAAAGCGCAGCAGGAAGCTGTTGTGAATTTGACCGCGGATCTGGACAGCCTGCGACAGAAACGCGACATCGCGAACGCGGAATTGACGGAAAGCAAAGTCGCGCTCGCCGGCGAGGAGCAATTGGGCGCGTCGTTCCGCCAACAGAAAAACGCGCTGGATCAACGCATCCGGGAATTGGAACAAGTCGTCGAACAACGCCGCGCCGAATGTTCTTCTTTCATTGGCCGCAAGGAGCAGGCCGAATCCGAGATTCAAATTTCGCGCGCGCAGGTCGAGCGTTTGCTTCACGAACGCGAACAGGTGAACGCGCAGGTCGCCGAATTGTTCACGCAAAAACAGGCGCAGGAATCAGAAGTCATCTCGCGCGAGGAAAATTTGCGCGAGCAACGCCGGAGCCTCGCCGATTTCCAACAGCAACGCGGCGCGATTGAAGTTGAACTGGCGCAGAAAAATATGTCCGTCCAGAATTTGCGCGAGCGCGTTCAACAGAAATATCATGTCAATCTGGACGAAGTTCGCAGCGAGTGCATCACAATCACTTACGCCGATGAAGGCCCGGCGCGCGTTCAGACTCTGACGCCGGAGGAAATGGCGGCGTCCGGCGCGGGAACGGATTGGGACGAAGTCGCGCGGCAGGTCGAGGCCTTGCAAAAACGAATTGATGAAATCGGCCCGGTGAATCTCGTCGCGATTGAAGAATACGAAGAAACGGAACAACGTTACCAATTCCTCACCAAACAACACGACGATCTCGTCCAGGCCAAAACGCAGTTGCTCGAAGTGATCAATCGCATCAACACGCAGACGCGCGAGATGTTCAAACAGACATTCGAGCAGATTCGGAACAATTTCCGCGCAATGTTCACGGAAGTTTTCGGCGGCGGAAAAGCGGATTTGATTCTCGTGGACGAAAACGATGTTCTGGAAAGCGGCATTGACATCGTCGCGCGTCCGCCGGGAAAACAGCCGCAAGGCATTTCGCTGCTCTCCGGCGGCGAACAAACGATGGTCGCCGTTTCCCTGCTCTTCTCGATTTATCAGGTCAAGCCGAGTCCGTTCTGCGTGCTGGACGAATTGGACGCGCCGCTCGACGAATCGAATATCAATCGCTTCGTCCGCGTGCTGCAACGATTCATCGGACAATCGCAATTCATCATCATCACGCACAACAAACGCACTATCGGAATGGCAAGCATTTTGTACGGCGTGACGATGGAGGAACACGGCGTGAGCAAAATCGTGAGCGTCAAATTTCACAAATCGCAGGAACAGGAAACGCCCGCGCAGCCGCAGGGCAAACTGCTTGTCCCGCCGCCCGCGCCGACTGAAACCGAAAACGTCGAAGTCGTGGCGGAATAAATTTTTGCGTGTTCCTGACTGGTGAGCGCAGCGGCCTTAAACACGGCGAACAGCAACACCATCGCCGTTTCCAGGCACATTCGAAATTGACACTCATCGGCCCGTTGCTAGCTTTCTGCAGCGACGGTTTTGCTGAAAAAAACCTCTCGGCAAAGCGCGCCGCAAAGTCGAATTGAACCAATTACTTTCATGAGCGATTCAATGTTGACCGCCACCACTTCGGGCGGTTCTATCAAAATTTCCAAAATCTCCGAAGCGATCATTCGTATTGCGGGAAATTCACAGGATGGCATTCAGGCCATTGGCGGTTTTCTCGCGCGGCTCGCCGGGCGCAGCGAACAGGAAGTCATGACTTTCATGACAATTCCGTCCACGATTTCCGGCGGTCCTTCAATTTTCCAGGTCCGCATCGGTTCGGGCGAAGTTCTCAGCGCCGGCGATGAAGCGGACGTTTTGCTCGCGTTTTATCAGCACTCTTACGAGAACCACATTGGCTCGCTGAAAAAACACGGAATCGTTCTCTACGATTCC
>DASSNZ010000195.1:0-4429 GCA_035701135.1 Verrucomicrobiia bacterium | reverse complement strand
CGCCGCGAATTTGAAGTTCCGAAAGATTGGAATGGCCGCCACGTTTTTCTGACGTTCGACGGCGTGAATTCGTTTTTCGATCTGTGGATCAACGGCGAAAAAGTCGGCATGGGCAAGGACAGTCGGACGCCGGTGGAATTTGACATCACGAAATTTCTCAAACCGGGAAAAAATCTTTTGGCCGTGGAGAATTTCCGCTGGTCGGACGGCTCGTATCTGGAAGATCAGGACATGTGGCGGTTGAGCGGCATTTTCCGCGATGTTTATTTATGGTCGCCGCCGAACATTCATATTCGCGATTTTGAAATTCGCACGGATCTGGATACGAACTATCACGACGCGGAACTCAAGATCAATTTGCATCTTGCGAATTACACGCATCAACCGGCGAACGTCACGTTCAAGGCGGATCTGATTGATCCGTCCGGCCAAACCATTTTGTCGCCGACGATGCAAGAGCAGGTTTCCGCAAGCGGCGAAACGCTGTTGAACGGCGACGCCGCGATTTCCAATCCGCTCAAGTGGTCCGCCGAAACGCCAAATCTTTACACGCTGTTGCTGAAATTGCAGGACGCGGACGGAAATACGCTCGAAGTGATTCCGGCGCGAATCGGTTTTCGCAAAGTGGAAATTCGCGACGGCAATCTGCTTGTGAACGGACGACGCATTTTGATCAAAGGCGTGGATCGCCACGAGTTCGATCCGGATTCCGGCCAGAGCATTTCTCCCGAAATCATGAAACGCGACATTTTCATGATGAAGAAATTCAACATCAACGCCGTTCGCTGCTCGCATTATCCAAACCAGACCGCGTGGTATGATTTGTGTGATCGCTACGGCATTTATCTCGTTGACGAGGCGAATATCGAAAGCCATGGAATGGGTTACGGCGCGAAAACGCTCGCGAAAAATCCCGACTGGGCCGCCGCGCACATGAATCGCACCGTGCGCATGGTCGAGCGCGATAAAAATCATCCGTCGGTCATCATCTGGTCGTTGGGAAATGAAGCCGGCGACGGACCGAATTTCGAGGCGGATTCAAAATGGATTCATCAGCGCGATTCGAGCCGCCCCGTGCAATATGAACAAGCCGGAACCAAATCGTACACCGATATTGTTTGTCCGATGTATCCGCGTCCGGCCTCGCTGGCGCGATACGCGGCCGAGCCGCAAACGCGCCCGTACATCATGTGCGAATATGAACACGCGATGGGCAATGGCTCCGGCGATTTTCCGTCGTATTGGAACAAGATTTACGAACTGCCGCATTTGCAGGGCGGTTTCATCTGGGACTGGGTGGATCAGGGATTGCGTCAGCCGCAGGATCGGAAAACGCGCGCGCATTTTGTTCCGGTAAAACGCGGAGCAAAAACATTCTGGGCGTACGGCGGCGATTTCGGCCCGAAAAATATTCCGAGCGACGACAATTTTTGCTGCAACGGATTGGTCACTCCCGATCGCGAGCCGCATCCCGGTTTGTTCACGGTAAAACACATTTACCAATACATTCACTGCAAGCCGGTGGACCTTCACGCGCGAATGGTTGAAATCAAGAACTGGTACGATTTTATCAATTTAAAAGATATTGCGAAGGGCGAATGGATTCTGAAAGCGGATGGAAAAGAAATTCAGCACGGCAATTTGCCCGACCTGGACATCGCGCCCGGCGCGACAAAGCAGGTGACCATTCCAATGGAAGCCTTTCAGCCCGAACCCGGCGCGGAATATTTTCTCGAACTTCGCTTCGAGTTGAAAAACGATCTGCCCTGGGCGGAAGCCGGGCACGAATTGGCGTGGGACGAATTTGAGTTGCCGGATTCCGCGCCGGCCGCCGTCGTGACCGACAACTCGCCCGCGCCGAAACTGGAACTCGGCTCCGCGTTTGCAACCATCACGGGAAAAAATTTCAGGATCATGTTCGACAAGAAAACCGGCGAATTGAAATCGTGGCGATTCGATCGGACGCAACTGATTCAATCTCCGCTTCGCCCGAGTTTCTGGCGCGCTCAAACCGACAACGACCGCGGTCGAAACATGGTCCGCTCGCAAGGCATCTGGCGATTCGCGCATGAAGGCGCGGAACTCCGGAATATCACATTCGAGCAAACAACAAACGGCGCGATTCAGGTTCGGGTCACCAGTTCGCTGCCGAAAGTCGAGGCGATCTGGGAAACGGATTATACGGTTTCCGGGAACGGCGACATTCTCGTGCAGGCGCAATTCAAACCCGGCAAAACGGATTTGCCGAAACTGCCGCGCATTGGAATGCAAATGGAATTGCCGAAAGGATTCGAGCGCATCACCTGGCTCGGCCCCGGCCCGCAGGAAACGTATTCGGATCGCAAAGATCTGCCGGTCGGAATTTACAGCGGAACGGTGGATGATCAATTTTTCGCGGATTACGTCGAGCCTGGCGAAACGGGAAATAAGGCGGACACGCGCTGGGTGGCTCTGACGAATCGTCGCGGCGCCGGATTGCTTGCGATTGGCCGGCCATTTCTGAGCGTCAACGCGCTTCATTACGGAACCGAGGATTTGAACGCCGGAAAACACGCGTTTGAATTGCCGCGCCGCGATTTCATCACGCTGAATCTTGACCTGATGCAACAGGGCGTTGGCGGAGACGACAGTTGGGGCGCGTGGCCGCACAATAAATTTCTGATTCCATGCAAGGAATACAGTTACAGTTTTCTGCTGCGCCCGCTCCAGCACGGCGACGACGCGGCGAAACTCGCGCGAACTGTCCTGAAGTAATAGGCGCGCGCCGGGCGGAATCCGGCGACCCATTTTGAACGCAAATCCGGGATTGTCTTTGGCAATTTCAGGGAAGCGGAATCCGGCGACAGGCGGCAGGTTGAAAGCGTATGAATGCCGAGCCGCTCATCGAATGCGAAGCTCCGGACCGGATTGCGACAAAATCGCCGGCCCGGCCGATCCGAGGCTTTTTGCCGGAAGCTCTTTCTGAAGCGAAAAGAGATTTCGCGATGAACGCGGTTCAAATCTTTCCGAAAACGCCGGATCCCCGGCTGAAAGAAATTCTGGAATCGCGTCCTCCGCCGCATTGGGGAATAAACGAGTAGAAGGATTTGCGTATTTCAGGTGTTGAATCCGCGCCGTAATTTGAACCGCTTCAAAAGTTTCAATTTGCTTTCGGTCCGGCATTTTTGATTTCGACGGGAGCGTCGCTCGCGTTCTCCGCGAAATTCTTCTCGAACAACGCCGCCAGATCGCGGGCTTTCTGGTCGTACGTCGTTGGATTTTTCCACGAACCGCGCGCGTCGAGAATTTCATCCGGCACGCCTGGGCAACCGAGCGGCACGGCCAATCCAAAAATCGGATCGCGTTTTGCCGGGGCGTTCCTGAGCGCGCCGGAAAGAATGGCTTTCACCATTGCCCGCGTAAAATTCAGGCTGATGCGTTTGCCGGTTCCGTACGGACCGCCGCTCCAGCCGGTGTTCACGAGCCACGCGTCCACGGCGTGTTTTGCGATTTTTTCGCCTAACAATTTGGCATAAACCGCCGGCGGCAGCGCCATGAACGGCCCGCCAAAACACGGGCTGAACGTCGCCTGCGGTTCTTTGATTCCCGCTTCGGTGCCGGCGACTTTCGCGGTGTAACCGGCGAGAAAATGGTACATCGCCTGTTCGCGGGACAAAAGCGCCACGGGCGGCAATACACCGAACGCGTCGCATGTGAGCATGATGATATGTTTCGGGTGACCGGCTTTTCCCGTCGCTGTCATGTTAGGAATATGCGTGATCGGATACGCGGCGCGGGTGTTTTCCGTGAGTGAATCGTCGTCCAGGTTGATGCCCCGCGTGCGCATGTCCATTGTGACGTTTTCGAGAATCGTGCCGAAACGGCGGGTCGTTTCATAAATTTCCGGTTCGCTTTCCGACGACAGCCGAATGACTTTCGCGTAGCAACCGCCCTCGAAATTAAATACGCCATTGTCGCTCCAGCCGTGTTCATCGTCGCCGATCAACGTGCGTTTGGGATCGGCCGAAAGCGTTGTTTTTCCCGTGCCGGACAAGCCGAAAAAAATTGCAACATCATTTTCGTCCGCGCCGTAATTGGCGGAACAGTGCATCGGCATGACGCCTTGTTGCGGCAGCAGATAATTCAGCACGGTAAAAACCGCTTTTTTGATTTCACCAAGATACGCCGTGCCGCCAATCAGAATCATTTTTTGTCCGAGATCCAACAGGATGAATGCTTCGGATCGCGTGCCGTCCGTTTCGGGAATCGCGTGAAAATCCGGCGCGTGCAGAATCGTAAATTCCGGAATGTGCCGCGCCAGATTTTCCGCGTTCGATTCGCGAATGAACATCGTGCGGGCGAAAAGCGCCGCCGTTGCGCGTTCGCTGATGATCCGAATTGGAACGCGATAATTTTCATCCGCGCCCGCGTAACAATTTTCCACGAAAAT
>DASSNZ010000194.1:0-2010 GCA_035701135.1 Verrucomicrobiia bacterium | reverse complement strand
CAGCATCGAGCTGTGAATTGGTCCGGCGATTGACAGTCACAAGCAACTTATTGACGAAAAAGCCGAGCCGTTTGATTTTATTTTCATTGATGCCGACAAGGATCGTTATCCCGAATATTTTGTCTGGTCGCTGAAACTGGCGCACCCCGGTTCATGCATTCTCGCCGACAACGTTGTTCGCGATGGCGCGGTGATTGATTCTGAAAATCCCGATCCGCGCGTCCAGGGCGTTCGTCGTTTCAATGAACTCGTTTCCGCCGAATCGCGAGTGACGGCGACAAGCATTCAAACGGTGGGGGGCAAAGGTTACGACGGCTTCACCCTCGCGATCGTGAATTTCTGACGGAAATCTGACGACACGCGGGAAGGGCGGTTCACGAATTCGCTTTCGGCTCCCGTGTTGGCGCGATACGTTATCCGCGTTTTCTATGGCTTTACTTGACGAAATTGATCCTTTGAAACAAGCGGCGCTCGCGGATTTGAAAGCCGCGCCGGATCTCGCGGCGCTGGAACAGGCGAAAGGCGGCTGGATTGGCGCGAATGGAAAATTCACGGCGCTGATGAAACAACTCGGCTCGTTGCCAAAAGAAGAAAAACCCGCCGCCGGCAAAGCGATCAATTCCGCAAAAGCGGAAATCGAAGCCGCGCTGGCATCGCGCCGGAGCGAACTGGAACTTGCCGCCGCGCTGCCGAAGGAACCGACAGATTTCACGCTGCCGGGCCGACGCCGGGTTCTCGGCAAATTGCATCCGCTCACGCAGGTGACGGAAGATATTATTCGCAGTTTCCGGAAAATCGGTTTTGTCGTCGCGGACGGACCCGAAATCGAAGACGAATATCATTGCTTCGACGCGTTGAACACGCCGTCGGATCATCCGGCGCGCGACACGCAGGACACGTTTTATCTGGCAACCGATTCCGACAACTCAAAACTCAAAACTCAAAACTCAAAATTGCTTTTGCGCACGCATACGTCGTCGGTTCAAATCCGCGTGATGCAATCGCAGCCACCTCCCGTGCGCATCATTGTTCCGGGCCGCGTGTATCGGCGCGACAACGCGGACGCCACGCACAATCCGACGTTTCAACAGGTTGAGGGACTTTACGTGGACAAAGGCGTGACCGCCGCCGATTTGAAAGGAACGGTGGAATTCGTGTTCAAGGAATTGATGGGCGACGACGTGAAAATCCGGTTTCGCCCGCATTATTTCAGCTACACCGAACCGAGCTTTGAAATTGATTTCACCAGCGCGCTCGTGAAAAAGATGGGCAAGGATTGGCTGGAAATCGCCGGGTGCGGCATGGTGCATCCGCAGGTGTTTGAAAATGTCGGTTACGATCCTGAAGTCTGGACCGGCTGGGCGTTTGGATTCGGCATCGAACGTATCGCAATGATTCGCTACGGAATCAATGACATCCGGTTATTCTACGAAAACGACGTGCGATTTCTGCGGCAGTTTTAGCTGAATTGCGCCTTAGCAATTTATTTGTTTTAGAGCAGCACGGAAACCTGTGAAGCCGCATTCAAGGACCGGAAATTTCATATTCGTAACGCGAGACAAAGTAGGGCGGTGACGAGAAATCGCTGTGATGCCGGAAGCCGAACTTTTCGTAAAACGCGCGTAATCTCGGGCGAGACGCTTCACAATCCAATCGCAAAAATCGCCGGTTCAGGTTGCGGGCGCGATGAGCGGCCCATTTCAGCAATTGAGTCGAAACGCCCGCGCCCGCGAATTGCCGACGAACGGCAAGACGGTGCACGAAAGCCGATTCCTCTTGAGACGTATCCGGCCAGAATTTTTTGTCTTCGAGTTGAAATTTTATTATACCGGCTCCGACGCCATTGGATTTTCCAATGAAGAACAAACCGGCGGCAATATCGCCGGACAGAATTTCCGGCGAGAGTTCGTTATCCCGCCACATCGGCATATTCCTTTGCCGCAACCAGTCGGCTGCTTCCGAGAGAATTTCCGATATGGTTTTCAAGTCCGTCAACGTTGCTTGTTCAAC
>DASSNZ010000193.1:0-2153 GCA_035701135.1 Verrucomicrobiia bacterium | reverse complement strand
GGCGATTTTGCCGGGAATGCGCGGACGCACTTTCACTTTTCCCACGATCATCTGGACAACCACCAATCCGATCAACAGCAGCACGTCGCGTCCGATGATGGTGCAGGAAAGCCAGAAAGGAAGGCTGCCGAAATGCGGATTGTCCACGCTGAAAAGAAGAACGCCGGAAACCAGCAGCAGCTTGTCGCCAAGCGGATCGAGAATCGCGCCCAGTTCGCTGCGTTGATTGAAGCGGCGCGCGATGAAACCGTCCACGCCGTCGCAAACTGTCGCAACGCCGAACGGAATAATCGCGAAAAGCCGGTGAATTTCGTTGCCGGTTTTCATGTAGTTCAGCACTTCAACAACGAAGAACGGAATCAGAAGAATACGGAAAATGGTGATTTTGTTCGCCGTGGTCATGCCGTCGTCCGCAACATCATGCCCTCTCGCCAATTTCAGTCAAGGCGGCGCGATTCGCGCGTTGCAAGTCTCAATCTCGCGGGAAAATTTTCACGATAATTTATTCGCCGATGATTTTTACCAGCACGCGTTTTTTTCGGTTCCCGTCAAACTCGCCGTAGAAAATCTGTTCCCACGGCCCGAAATCCAATTTGCCTTTTGTGATCGCGACAACGACTTCGCGTCCCATGATTTGCCGTTTCAAGTGCGCGTCGGCGTTGTCTTCGCCCGTGCGATTGTGGTGATAACCGGAAACCGGCTCGTGCGGCGCGAGTTTTTCCAGCCAGATTTCGTAATCGCGATGCAGGCCCGATTCGTTGTCGTTGATGAAAACCGACGCCGTAATGTGCATTGCGTTGATGAGACAAAGCCCTTCCTGCACGCCGCTTTTGCGAACCAATTCCTCGACGAGGCCGGTAATGTTTTTAAATCCGCGACGTCCGGGAATTTCAAACCACAAATGTTCGGTCAAAAATTTCATTCCTTCAGAATGCCCTCGTTTCGGCACCGAGTGAAGCCGCCAATTTCGATATGCGCCGATTCACTTTGGGGGAACCTTTTGGAAATTTAAAATAAAACAGCCAAGGCGAGCCATGCGAACGGAGAGCGTGATGTCGCGCGCGCCGGTTTTTCCACGTTATTGAAAGCTCAGGATTGTGAAGCTTGACCCTGAGAGTTTCCTCCGGTTCACTGGCCTGGTCCCAAAAAAATTTATGCAAAAACATTTTCGCCGATTTTTTTCCTCACGCGTGTTGTCGTTTTCAATGGCTTTGGCGTTTGGCTCATGTCTGTTTGTTTCACACGCAATTGGCGCGGATAATGACAGCCCGGATTATCAGATCTGGAAAAAAGAATTCGGCCCGACTCACAATGAACGAATGAAATGGTGGCGCGCGGCGCGGTTCGGAATGTTCATTCACTGGGGCGTTTATTCCGTTCCCGCCGGAACCTACAAAGGGCAGCAATCTAAAAAACTCGGCGAATGGCTGATGCGCGATTACAACATTCCCGTCGCCGAATACGCCGCGTATGCGAAACAATTTGATCCCACGAATTTCAACGCGGAACAATGGGTGAAGCTCGCGAAAAATGCGGGCATGAAATACATCGTCATCACCGCCAAACATCACGACGGGTTCGCGATGTTTCATACGCGCGTGGACGGCTACAATATTTGCGACACAACACCGTGGCATCGCGATCCGTTGGCAGAACTGGCCGACGCGTGCCGGAAGGAAGGCATCAAACTCGGATTCTATTATTCCGAAGCGCAGGACTGGCATCATCCCGGCGGCGCGGCGGCGAATCGGCATCCCGAAGCCGATATTGACGCGGAACATCATTGGGACGCTGCGCAAAAAGGCAGCATGGACGATTACATCGCGAACGTGGCCGTGCCGCAGGTGAAAGAATTGCTGAATAATTACGGTCCGGGCGTTCCGGCTGTGTTGTGGTTTGACACGCCGGTGAGCATGACGCACGAGCGCGTGGAACAATTTTTCCCGCTGCTCAAGGCGCATCCGCAGGTGATTATCAACAACCGGCTGGATTCGCATCATCGCATTGGCGATTACCAGACGCCCGAGCAAAAAATCCCGGCCAGCGGACTGGAAGGCGATTGGGAAACGTGCATGACGATCAACGGCACCTGGGGCTACAAAAGTTTTGATCACAATTGGAAAAGCGCCGAAACGCTCATTCATAATCTCGTG
>DASSNZ010000192.1:0-6830 GCA_035701135.1 Verrucomicrobiia bacterium | reverse complement strand
CGAAATCAAATCAAAGATTTTTTTGAGGAAGCGGAATTCCTGAAATCGCTCGTTCCAAAAAATGAAAACGATCCGCTTGCCGAAGATTGGAATCTGGTCCGGCACGGAATGGAAACGCTGCTGAATTTAACGATTGAATTTACCGGGAAATTCGACGCCGCGAAACGCCAGTCCGCCGGATTGGATTTTGCCGATCTGGAGCAATTTGCGCTGCGCGTGTTGCGCGATTCGGAAACCGGCGCGCCCACGCCGGCCGCGCTCGAATGGCGGCAACGCCTCGATTATATTTTTGTGGACGAATGCCAGGACATCAACGCCGCGCAGGACGCGATTCTTACAGCGCTTTCACGCGATGGCGCGGACGCGAATCGTTTTCTCGTCGGCGACGTGAAGCAAAGCATTTATCGTTTTCGCCTCGCGGACCCGGGAATTTTTCGCCGCTACGAAACAAACTGGAGCAACGGCGCGCCGCATTCGCAACGATTGCCGTTGAGCGATAATTTCCGCAGCCACAAAGGCATTCTGGATTTCATCAACCCGCTTTTTCGCGCATTGATGCGCCAGAGTTTTGGCGGCGTTTCTTACGAGGAACTGATTTTTGGAAACGCGGCCGAACGCGCCGCTCTGTTGGAAAAAAAAATCGGCGAACCGCGCGTCGAATTTCATTTGATCGCGAAAGGCGAACCGGAAAATTCCACCGGCGAGGAAAATGCCGGCGATGAAAACAACGAGCAATACGGACAATCAACAAGCGCCGCCGATTTGCTCGCAACGGAACGCGAGGCGCGAATGGTCGCGATTCGTCTGCGCGAATTAAAAGAAAACGGCCGCGAAATCTGGGACAAGGAAAAGAAACAATTTCGTCCCGTTCAATGGAGCGACATGGCGGTGCTGCTGAGATCGCCCTCGAGCCGCGTCGAAGCCTTCGCCAAGGAATTCGACAAAGCAGGTGTTCCGCTGGAAGCCGCGCGCGCCGGATTTTTCGCGAGCGCCGAAATCACCGATCTGGTTTGTCTTTTGAAGCTGCTCGACAATCCGCTTCAGGACATTCCGTTGCTCGCCGCCCTGCATTCGCCGCTGGTCGGAATGTCGTTTTCTGAACTCGCTGAAATTCGCGCAAATGAAACTCCAGCATCGCGCGCGAAATTTTTCTGGATGACCGCGCGGGATTTTCATCGGCGCGGCGATAAATCCAGTTCCGCGTGGCGCAAGCTGGACGCGTTTTTCGCTCAACTCCATCGTTGGCGCGAACGGGTCCGGCAAAGCTCGGTTTCGCATTGCCTGGAAACCGCGCTGACGGAAACGCATTATGAATTATTGCTTCGCGCCGGAATTCGCGGCGAACAGCAAATCGCCAACGTGCGGCGTTTTCTCGATCTCGCGCGGCAATACGATCCGTTCCAGCGCCAGGGACTTTTCCGATTTTTGCGTTTCATTCAAGCGCAGGAAAAACACGATCTCGAACTGGATTCCGCCCCGGCGAATCGCGACGCCGTGCGCCTGATGAGCATTCATAAAAGCAAAGGACTTGAATTTCCCGTCGTCGCGCTCGCGGGACTTGGCTGGAAATTCAATTTCCGCGACCTCGATGAAAATATTTTGCTCGACGAGATTTTCGGCCTATGCCCGAAAGTCGCGCCGGCGAAAAACGCGCAAACCTACCCGAGCCTTCCGTGGTGGCTGGCGCGACGACGGCAACGCGGGGAAATGTTAGGCGAGGAATTGCGGCTTCTTTACGTCGCGATGACCCGCGCGCGCGACACGCTGCTGCTTGCCGCCACCGCGCCGCGAAAAGGCAATCCGAAATGGGACGCCGCGGAGCCGCGCGAATGGCGCGATGAGGAACTGCTTTCCGCGCGCTGTTGTTTCGACTGGCTGAAACCGTGGTTTTCGCAAATGACTCGGGAAACCGACTGGACGAGCGAATGCGGCGGCGCGACGCAACTGTTTCGCTGGACGATTTATGACGAGAATGATCCGCGATTGGAGCTTAAAAATTTGGAGCGGATTGGATCGAAAAGCTTCACCGAAAAACCGAATCATCTCGACGAATCGGCGCTCGCGAAAATTTCTGAACGCGTGAATTGGATTTATCCATGGAATTCCGCGACCGGGCAACGCGCCAAAACCAGCGTGACGGAATTGCGCCGCCAGCGCGACGGCGACGAGGAATCCGAAATCGCGCCGTTCGCGCGACGAAATGTTTTCACGCTCGAATCGAAAAAAAATGGATTGAGCGCGGCGGAAATCGGAGTCGCGCATCATCGTTTTCTTCAACGGGTTTCGTTGGAAAAAACCGGCGGCGCGGACGCGTTGAAATCCGAAGCGGAACGCCTTCGCGCGGAAAAATTCTTGAGCGAGCGGGAAGTTGAATCGCTGGATTTCGTCGCACTGGAAAAATTTTGGCGAAGCGATTTCGGCCGGAACATCGTTGCAAACGCCGGAAATGTCCGACGCGAACTGGAATTCAGCGCCGCGTTTTCCGCCGCCGATCTGGTCGCGACATCGCTGGCGTCCGCCGCGAAATTGCCGCCGGATGATTTTGTGCTCGTTCAGGGCATTGTGGATCTGGCTGTGATTTTGCCGGGCGAAATCCGGATTGTGGATTTCAAAACGGATGCCGTCACGGAGGCGGAGCTTGAACGCAAAACGAAACAATACGAGCCGCAACTGAAATTATACGCGCTCGCGCTGGAAAGAAGTTTCAGACTGCCGGTAACGCAATGCGCGCTTTATTTCCTTTCCGCGCATCGGCTCGCGCAGGTGCGAATTTGAAAATCGGACAGGCGCAACGAAAAGTTGTTCGCCGATCAACTTTCCGTGAGAATCGTATCGCTGTGCTCGTAACCGGGCGCGCAACAGCAAAGCAGCCGCAGAGTTTCATTTCCAATGTTCCAAAGCTTGTGTTTTTTCCCGGGCGGAATCGCAATGGCATCGCCGGATTTCACGTCGCGCGTTTCGCCCTCGATGCGAATGCGCCCGGTCCCGTGCGTGATGTAATAAATCTCCTCGGATTTTGGATGATAATGTTCCTGCGTGCTCGCGCCGGCGGGCAATCGCGCCTCGGCGAGACTTTGATTGCGAATCGCGGAATTGCGATGCGCCAGAAGTTCGCGGATTTCCGATCCGTCTTTCGTTGTGAACGCGGAAACTTCTTCGAGATTTTTAATTTCCATAAAATGATTTCAATGGCGGATAAAAACGTTGTGACACGAATTTCACGAATTGGCACGAATTCAATTTGTGAAAATTCGTTGAAATCCGTGTCTCCGTCTTAGGTTCTTTATTTCATTTCTCGCAAAACAAAATTGTTTCCCGTTGTCGCTGCGAAAATCGCAGGCAATGCGTGTAGCCCACGGCTCGCGCCAGTTGCGTTGCTTCGGCGAAGTTCATTCCGACTTCTTCCGGCGCGTGCGCGTCGGAGCCGAATGTGATCGGCACGTTTTTTTGAAACGCCAGTTCGAGAATTTCGCGGCCCGGATAAATTTCTTTGCAATCTTTCCGCAGCCCGGCGGTGTTGATGTCGAGCGCGCAATTGTTTTTTTTTGCCGCATTCAAAAATCGTTCGTAAAGCGGCGCGCAATTTTGCGCCGGGCGATGGCCGAATTTTTTTGGCAGATCCGCGTGGCCGATGATTTCGAACAAGCCGGTTTCCGCCGCCATGGTTAAGCGCTCGAAATAAATGGACCAGACTTCAAACGCGTCGCGGTTTTTCCATTCAGAAATTTTGTTGGGATTGTCAATCGCCCAGGAATCGGAAACGTAATGCACCGAGCCGATGAAATAATCCCACGGATGCCGCGCGGCGAGTTCGCGAATCCATTCCTCCTGGCCGGGCAAATAATCCACTTCAAGCCCGAGGCGAATGGCGAGTTGCGGAAAATCCTTTTGCGCCCGGCGAACTTTTTCGACGTATTCGCTCAATTGCTCGTCGCGCATCCGCCAGTCGTCGAAATCATCCCGCCGCATGGGCGAATGATCGGAAAAGCCGATTTCCGTCAGGCCGATTTCCAGCGCGCGCCGGGCGTAATCCGTCGGTTCGCCGACGGCGTGACGGCAAAGCGGCGTGTGCATGTGCAGGTCGGGCGGAAGCGACATGCGTGGAGTTTCGGGCGTACGGATTTTTCTGTCGAATCAAATCTGTCCGGCGGTTGGTTGCCCGCTTGAAAATTTCCGGACTTCCCGCCATGCTGTTTTAAACAATTGCGCTTTGCGGCGCGAAAAAACAAATGCCATACCGAGCCTGGTTTCAATGCATCAATCCGCAGTGCGGGCAAGCCTACCCGCTTAACCGGGTCGTGTACCAATGCAACCGCTGCGGCTCGCTCCTTGAAGTGCAGCACGACATGACGGCGCTGGCGGAGCGCGACGCCGAGAGTTGGAAAAATTTATTTACTGAACGCCACAAAAGCAACGAGTGGCCTTACGGCTCCGGCGTCTGGGGAAAAAAGGAATGGGTTTTGCCCGAGCTTGCCAACGAGAATGTCGTTTCGCTTTTCGAAGGCGGCACGAATCTTTTCTGGGCGGAACGACTCGGAAAAATTCTCGGGCTGGACGATCTTTGGATCAAGCTGTGCGGAAACACTCACAGCGGTTCGTTTAAAGATCTTGGAATGACGGTTCTCGTTTCGCAGGTGAAACAAATGATTTCCGAAGGCGCGCCGATCAAAGCCGTGGCCTGCGCTTCGACCGGCGACACTTCCGCCGCGCTCGCGACGTATTGCGCGGCGGCGGGAATCCAATCCATCGTTCTGCTTCCGCGCGGGAAAATTTCGCTCGCGCAATTGATTCAGCCGGTCGCAAACGGTTCGCTCGTGCTGTATCTCGACACGGATTTCGACGGTTGCATGAAACTCGTCCAGGAAATCACAAAAGACGAAACGATTTATCTGGCGAACTCGATGAACTCGCTGCGCGTTGAAGGCCAGAAAACCGTCGGCATTGAAATCGTCCAGCAATTCGACTGGCAGGTGCCGGATGTGATGATTATTCCGGGCGGAAATCTCGGAAACGTCTCCGCGCTGGGCAAAGGTCTGCTCATGATGCGCGATCTGGGATTGATTTCAAAACTGCCGCGCATTGTGGTCGCGCAGGCCGAACGCGCGAATCCGCTGTATCGTTCCTACCTGAACAATTTCGAAACGTTCGAACCGATTCAGGCGCAAAAAACTTTGGCGAGCGCGATTCAAATTGGAAATCCCGTCAGCATCCAAAAAGCGATTCGCACGTTGAAACAGTTCAACGGAATTGTGGAACAGGCAACCGAAGAAGAACTCGCCGACGCCGCGGCGCTGGCGGATCGCACCGGAATGTTTACCTGTCCGCACACCGGCGTCGCTCTGGCGGTTCTGATCAAACTGATCAAATCCGGCAAGATAGATAAATCCGAACGCGCCGTGGTGATTTCAACCGCGCACGGCCTGAAGTTCGTGGAAATGAAAGTGAAATATCACCAGAACGAACTGGGATTTCCGGTCCATCACGCCAATCGCCCCATCGAACTTCCCGCGCGCCTCGATGCGGTGAAAGAAGCGTTGCATCACGCGCTTGCCGCAAAAACGGGCTGAACGGAAACAGTCGCGGCCAGTGACTTTGGATGGATTGCGACGTTTTGAACGCAAGGAATAAATCCGCCCTGAGTGGAATCACATCGGAGAAATCTGATCCAACACCTTCAGCGTTGATGAATTTTGAATCGCATTCCCAGGGTAGCTCCGCAACTCTGTGCTGAGGGATGAAATCCCGATGGATTCTCCATTTGTTCAAGACGCATTCAAGGATGGTTTGCTGAAATTTCCCACCAAAATTGAAATCGGAAAAATTCCTTTTCACCCGTGCTTCCGGCTCCGCTTCACTCCGTTGCGCTGCGCGGGTTCACGCCTCTGGAAAACAAAAGAAAAAACTAAAATAACGCCCACTGCGCTATTGACAACCCTCATAGGGGCTCCAGCGCGGTGTTAGGCCGATGGATACTCATAACGCACTAACAAACATGGCCAAAAATAGAATCCACGGAGACAATGCTGCAAGCACGGCAAAACGAAAAAGCCATCTGCTCGGCCTGCCTGCCCGATAATACGAAGCTAGCAAAATCGCAAGAAAGACCAGGAGCGCAAAAGGCGCAAAATAACCGATGTCAATCCAAAACAAACTGCGACAGTCGAAAAGCGCATCGTGAAACATTGACAGCCACCACAACGTCGCCAGCGCATAAATTATCGCCGACTGACTGCGAACACCAACTGTGACATGTCTGATTGCGTGCATATCGGCCTAACGACAAAAGCTCAGCCACGCCGGAACAACGACGTGGCCCGCGATAGCGGAACTGACAACGCCCACCGGCGTTGGCTGGAGCGAATTGTTAGGCATCAAATCAATCACCAGAATGGTCTTTCTGCGACCTCTGCTCAATCGCCTTCTCAATATTATAGACTCGCTTCATCGCCTGCTTCCGTATCTTCGGAGCCAAACCTTGGGCATGCTGTGTCCAATATGTCTTCCACTGCTTCAGTTCCTCGACACTCATCGTCTCGAAACGCCGCTCAAAATCGTTTAGAGTTTGAAATCTCGACATGGTCGTGATGCCTAACGTCCCAAAGCTGAGCCACGGCCACTGGAAATCAAGCTCGAAATGAAAATGTGACAATCAAATTTCATATCAATGTCGAAACGCATGGGGCAGTGGCCGTTAGATGCCATGAAGGGTTTGCGAGCGTGGGCAGAACGGGCGCACACTCGGAGTTATGAAAACCCAAAACCTTCATGGACATCGGCAGAACCTTAACGATTCTGATAAATCCTTCAACCCTCAATTTCACGTGTTCAAG
>DASSNZ010000191.1:0-2013 GCA_035701135.1 Verrucomicrobiia bacterium | reverse complement strand
CAACAGGAACGAACGTAATCTTATTTCGCCTTCAGCAATCCCGCGACCAGACCTTCCAGCGAATGCGGGTTTGCCTCGAACGTGGGTTCCAGGTCGAGCGCGCGGATAGCTTTGCTGGTTTCGGGACCGATGGAGGCGATTTTTGTTTGCGGAAATTTTTTCAATAATTTCGGCAGATCGAATCGCGCGTGGAAATGTTCCGCCGTCGAGGAACTGGTGAACATTATCCAATCCGCGCCCGCTTCGGTGAGATCCGCCGCGTGGCCGGTGACATCGGCTGTTTCGGGAACGGTTTTGTAAACCGCGATGTCGTCCACAATCGCGCCCAAAGCTTCCAACGCCCGCGGCAAATCGGGATTCGCGACTTCCGCGCGCAGCAGGCAGATTTTCAGGTTTTCGACATTTTCAAATTTATTGATCGCAGCCGCCATGTTGACGGCGACCGCCGCGTCCGGCATCACGTCCACCTGCAAATGCAATTCCCGCAGCTTCGCCGCCGTCGCGGGTCCGATCGCCGCGATTCGCGCGCCGCCGATGTCGCGCAGATCGTGGAAGCGTTTGAAAAATAAATCGAAAAACGCGGTGACGCCATTCGGACTGGTGAAAACCAGCCAGCTATACGAATTCAATTCGAGCAACGCGTCCACGATGTCCTGTTTGCGTTCGTTGCCGGGCATTTCCAGTTTGATGGTCGGAATTTCCAGAACGGTCGCGCCGAGATCGCGAAGCTGCCGGGAAAGTTCGCTGGCCTGCGCCCGCGTTCGGGTCACCACAATGCGCCTGCCGAAAAGCGGACGCCGCTCGAACCAGTTTAATTTCGAGCGCAGCTTGACGACTTCGCCGATCACGGTGATCGCGGGCGGGGAAATATTTTTTTCCGCGGCGATTTTCGCGATGTTCGAAAGCGTGCCTTCAATGGATTGCTGGCGTCCGGTGGTTCCCGAGCGGACGATGGCGACCGGAGTTTCGGAAGGCAAACCGCGCGCGATCAAGGTTTCGGTCAATTCACCGAGCCGCTTCAATCCCATGAGAATGATTTTCGTGCCCGGAACTCGCGCGATCTGCTCGAAGTCCAGATTGGAATCGCCTTTCGCCGGATCTTCGTGTCCGGTCAGAACCGTGAAGGTGGAACAATGATCGCGATGCGTAATCGGAATTCCGGCGTAATTCGGCGCGGCGAAAACCGACGACACGCCCGGCACGACTTCGAACGGAATTTTCGCCGCGACAAGTTCCTCCACTTCCTCGCCGCCGCGCCCAAAAATGTACGGATCGCCGCCTTTCAATCGCACCACGCATTTGCCTTCGTTCGCCCTGGCAATCATCAATGCGTTCAGATCGTCTTGCGACATGGCTTTTTCCGTTCCGCGACTGCCGCGTGAAATCAATTCCGCGGATGGCGCGGCGTGCTTGAGCAGTTCCGGATTCACGAGCATGTCGTAAATGACCACGTCCGCGCGCCGGAGCAATTCCTTCCCGCGCAGCGTCAGCAAACCCGCGTCGCCCGGTCCCGCGCCCACCAGATAAACTGTGCCTTTTGATTTCACGCGCTCAGTTTAGTGGCTGAACCAACGTTGGGCAATTGAGCAGATGACGAAATGAAAATTCTTCGATGTTTCTTGAGCGTGACGTGGTTGGCAAAATCCGAATATCGAAATCCGAGATCCGAAATAAATTCGAATTCCGAAGCCCGAGTCGGACCGGTCGTCAGAACGTTTCACATGCAATTTTTTCCATTCGGATTTCGGGCTTCGTATTTTTTTCGGAATTCGAGATTCGGATTTCGGGTTTCCTATAATCCATTGGTCATCCGAAAACATTTTTCACTGGTTCTTCATCCGTGTGAATCCGTGTTCATCCGTGGTTAAGAATCTTTCGACTGAATCGTTCCCTGCGTAAAATTCAATTTGTGTTCGCCGTGAAATTTGCGAATTCAGTTTTCGTTTTTTCTTTGATTCATTTTCCAGCGCAATAAAATGCGCGTAAAAATTTCGCACGAGAACGCCAATGAAA
>DASSNZ010000190.1:0-5839 GCA_035701135.1 Verrucomicrobiia bacterium | reverse complement strand
GGTCAGTTGCTCACGAAAATCATTCAGACCATGGGCCTGAGCCGCGAGACGGTTTACATCGCAAATATTTTGAAATGCCGGCCCGACACGCCCGGCCAGTCTTCCGGAAATCGAAAACCCACAGCGGAGGAAATGGAAACGTGCATTCCGTTTTTGCACGAGCAGATTGATTTGATTCAGCCGAAAGTCATTGTCGCGCTCGGCAGCACCGCCATCGAAGGATTGCTCGGCAAAACGAGCGGAATCATGAAACTGCGCGGCAACTGGCAGACGTATCGCGGCATTCCGCTGATGCCCACGTTTCATCCGGCTTATCTGCTGCGCAACCAGGCTTTGAGCGAGAAACGGAAAGTCTGGGAAGACATGCTGCAGGTAATGGAAAAACTCGCAATGCCAATCAGCGAAAAGCAGCGGAATTATTTTCTGAAATCCGCCGCATGAAACGGCGGCTTCTCATTTTCGGCGCGGTCGTGGCGGTGGCTTGTATTGTCGCCGCGCTTGCGCTGTTGAGATCAACCGTTCATTCCCAGAATGCGGTTGAGAAATATAAGAACCAGCTTCGCGCCGCGGGAGAAAAATTGACTATCGCAGAATTGGTTCCGCCGCGTCCCGAATCCGGCAAAAACGGCGTCGGGATTTTTTCCCAGGCGACGAATTATATGAACTTCGGATTCTCCGATATTCTCAGCACGAATTCTCCGTTTCCGATGCGTTTTGTCATTTCCGGAAAAGCGATGACGGTGTGGAAGCAACCTGAAATCTGGTACAATAGCGCGACCAACAGTTGGGACGATCTTGGGCGGGCGCTGGAGATGCGCGGCGCGGCGCTGGATTTGCTTCGGGAAATTCCTGAATATCAGCAGATTGATTTTGAATTGGATTACAAGCAGGGCTTTGATTTGGTTTTGCCTCACTTGTCCAAATTGAAAGAAGCGGCGCAACTTCTCTCGGCGGATGTGATTTATAAATTGCACCAGGGCGACGCGGCGGCGGCCGTAACGAACATCCACGTCATGCTTTCTTTGTGCAAGGAATGGAATGAACCCTTGCTCATTTCGCAATTGGTGCGAATCGCGCTGGCGCAAATTACGTTTAACGCGCAATGGGAATTGCTTCAGTCCGACGGTTTATCCGATTCGCAACTGGCGCTGCTGCAAAATGATTGGATGAAATTGGATTTCGTCGGTCCGATGGAAAACACGATCGGAATGGAGCGTGTGCTTGGTTCGCTCTCGATTGAGAAATGGCGGAAAACGCCCGGCCTTTCCACGGCATGGTGGGCATCGGGACCACCTCCCAGCGGGAGTTCCGGAGATTGGATGGATGAACTCCAGGAACTTGGCGAGTCCATTGCAGGCAAAACGAAAATGGCTTTTTGGCGCGCATCGTGGTCCTACGACGATGAATTATGGATGTTGCAAGCCGATCAGATATTGATCGAGGCGATTCGACAAATTCAAAAGGATGGCCGTTTTAAAAATGCATTGGCGGAGAAAGATCGGAAATTGAAACCATTGAATCTGAAAATGCAGAGAAGAATTTTCGTATTTTTGACATTGGATCTGGTCAACAGCATTTCACCTTTCGACAAAATGCTCGCCGCCGAAACCGCAAAACAAATGGTGATCACAGCGATTGCGCTCAAACGATTTTGCCTGAAGCACAAACATTTTCCGGAAAAACTGACCGAGTTGACGCCCGAGTATCTGCCCGCTGTTCCGCGCGATCCTGTGGATGGAAAACCTTTGCGTTATTATCTGAATTCCGACGGCACGTTCACGCTTTATTCCATCGGCAAAGACGCAAAAGATGATCGCGGCGATCCGAATCCCGTTACCGGAAAATCGCGAAACTGGTTGGAGGGTCGCGATGCCGTCTGGCCGCAACCGGCGACTGCCGCGGAAATTCAAAGTTTCTTGAAATAACTTTTGCGAACGGCCTCCGACGCGATTCGCGGATTGCGCGGTGATTTTGTTTTCGACTATAACCTGCGCCCGATGAAACAGATTTTTCAGCCGTTGCTCGACTGGTATTTGGAATCGCTCAAAACCGGCGGCTACCCGCTCGTCGCGCTGCTCATGGCAATCGAGAGTTCCATTCTGCCGCTGCCGAGTGAAGTCGTGATTCCGCCCGCGGCGCATCTGGCGTGGACGAGCGGCATTGCGTTTTTGAATTTTCATTTCACCGGCTGGACCGGACTGGTCGGCCTGGTCATTACCGGCGCAATCGGTTCGTGGATTGGCGCGACGGCGATGTATTGGATTTCGCGCGCGGCGGGCCGGCCGTTTGTGCTGCGTTACGGAAAATATTTTTTTATTTCCGGGGAAAAAGTGGAAGGCGCGGAACGTTGGGCGGCGAATTACGGTGCGTTTGGAATTTTCGCATCGCGACTGTTGCCGGTTGTGCGGCACTTGATCGGCATTCCGGCGGGAATCGTGCGGATGAGTTATTTTCGTTTTTCGATTTACACATTGCTCGGCTCGGCGCTTTGGTGCGCGGTTTTGTGCTGGCTCGGCATCACTGTCGGCGCGGACATCAACAAAGGCGAAATGCACAAAGTGACTTTTTGGGTGATTGGATTTTTAATTGTGTTAGGCGCGCTGTATTACTTTTTCGTGCATCGGCAGATGAAAAAAGCTCGGAGATGAAGAATTCCCCGGCGCAGGCAAACGAAATTCGAATATCAAAATCCGAAAGAAGTTCGAATTCCGAAAGTCTGAATCAGCCGAGGGAGAATCGCCACATCGCGTTTTGTTCAGGAACTTCTAAACGCATTTCCATTTTACACGGTCTCGCCATCCTTTTTCGCTTTTTGATTTCGAGTTTCGAATTTCTTTTGGATTTCGAATTTCGGTATTCGGATCCGGCTGCTTTATTCCCGAACACGGACGAAAGTTTTTACGGCGCGATTTCCCGACGTCATTGATTTCAGCAATTCAGGCAAATGGCTCAACGCGCATTCTCCATCCACGAAATCCGCCGCGCGAATCACTCCCGCTTCAATGAATTCCAGAGCGCGGCGAATCGTTCGCGGCGTGTGGTGAAAACTCGCGATCAAAGTCAGATCTGAATAATGAATCAGCGTGGTGTCGAGCGTAATGGTCGTGCCGGAGGGACAACCGCCAAAAAAATTCACCGCGCCGCCTTTGCGAACCAATTGCACGGCGGCCTCCCAGACTTCCGGTTTTCCCACGGCTTCAATCACCACATCGAATGGCGTTTTCGCGTTTTCACGAACCGTCGCGACAAGATTTTTTCCGTCGCCGACATCCACCACGCAATTCGCGCCAAGGCGTCGCGCGGCTTCCAATCGCGCGGCGCGTCGTCCGGCGACGGTGACTTCGCATCCAAGATTTTTCGCCAGCGCGGCGAACATCAAACCAATCGGCCCAGCGCCGAGAATGAGAACATGTTGCCCGGCGCGAAGTTTCAAATCATTTACGCCTTGGGCCACGCACGCGAGCGGCTCGGTGAGCGCGGCATCGCGGAACGTGGTTTCCGGTTTCAGCCGAAGCATGTTTTTGCGGGCGATTCGCGCCGGAACGACAATGGATTCCGCGTAAGCGCCATTCAGAAACTGCAGATCGTCGCAGAGATTTTCCTGCTGGTTGCGGCAATAAAAACATTCGCCGCACGGCGCGGAATTCGCGACAACGACGCGATCTTCCACACGCCAAGGCTCGCCGGAATCCGGACGCGCGGCGTCTGAAATTTCGGAAATCACGCCCGCCAGTTCGTGTCCGAAAACGGCTGGCGGAACAATCATTTTGGCGTGATAACCGCGGCGGAAAACCTTCAGGTCCGTGCCGCACGTGAGCGCGGCCTCGATTCGCACGCGCACTTCGCCGGGCCTGAGCGCGGGCGATTGGATTTCTTCGACGCGAACATCTTCTTTGCCGTAAAGCACAGCAGCTTTCATCGCGCGAAGTGTAGCGACGGCGGAATTTCAGGACAGTTTTAAGTTTTTGAATTTTGAAATTTGCAGTGCCGCGGGCGTCTCGTTTGTGCCGTCAATCCACTATAAACTTGCGCGGGGTTTTCAATGGCATTTAATCAGCACATCCCGGAACCCGGGTTGATTTATGATTCAATACCATCAATTGCTGCGCCTCGTGTTGGCGGAAGGAAAATTCAAGGCGGACCGCACCGGCACGGGAACGTATTCGGTTTTCGGTGCGCAGACGCGATTTCCTCTTGCGGATGGATTTCCGCTCGTGACGACAAAAAAACTGCATCTCAAATCCATTATTTACGAATTGCTCTGGTTTTTGCGCGGCGATACGAACGTGAAATTTCTGAACGACCACGGCGTTACGATCTGGGATGAATGGGCGGACAAGGACGGAAATCTCGGGCGGATTTACGGCGCGCAATGGTGCGATTGGCGAACGCCCGACGGACGTTCCGTCAACCAGATTGATTCCGTGATCGAACAGATCAAAAAAAATCCCGATAGCAGACGGCACATTGTCAGCGCATGGAACGCGGGCGAATTGGATCAAATGGCGCTCGCTCCCTGCCACGCGCTGTTTCAATTTTACGTGCTGGACAGCGAATTGAGTTGCCAGCTTTACCAGCGCAGCGCGGATTTGTTTTTGGGTGTTCCGTTTAACATCGCGAGTTACGCGCTTCTCACCATGATGATCGCGCAGGTTTGCGAATTAAAACCCGGAACGTTTACCCACACGTTCGGTGATTTGCATCTATACGCGAATCATCTGGAGCAAGCGAAGTTGCAGCTCACGCGCGAGCCGCGTCCGTTGCCGCGGATGAATCTTAATCCGGCGGTGAAAAATATCCACGATTTCAAATTCGAGGATTTCGAACTCGTTGGATACGATCCGCATCCGGCGATCAAAGCGCCGATTGCGGTGTGAGGAATTTCACGAAACGGGAACAATTTGTTAAACCACGGATGGACACGGATTCACACGGATGAAGAACCAGTGAATGATGTTTTCTGGCGGTCGTGAAAGTCTTACCGTTTGGTAAAATACGGTTCGCCTTTTCAAATTCGCTTTTTATCCGTAATACAATCCTGCAATTTTCTCGGACTTTAGACGAAGACTTTTAGCATCTTCTTCCTCGCCCCACGACGAAGGAGTGGGGAGAGGATCGAGGAGAGGGGCTGTTTGGTTTGCAAATGGAACGCCTCCTCTCCCCGGCCCTCTCCTCCATTCGATGGAGGAGAGGGAGTGGTTGCGACCCACCACTGTGTGAATCCGTGTTCATCCATGGTTAAGTCGTTCTAACGGATTCAACAAACAAGCCCAGTTTCGCTAAAATAGCCGTTTTTTCCTCAAAAACACCGTCGGACAGCTTTACAATTTCAAAAGCATACGCAAGTGCCTTATTTGGAAGGGCATTGCTCCGGCAGGTTGATGACCGGCTTAACGTTGCCCGCTTTGAACAGTCGGAATGCTTTACGTTTTTAATTTAGGATTCAGGAGGATTTTGTAGATTTATTTTAATCGTAAGTGGCTGGTAGATAGCCATTTGAGAATTTAAACAGTCCGGTAAAAACAGGCTGGCATTGCCCCTGCTAAATAGTCATCGAACATCGAAATAACAGAAACAAACAAAAATATGAAAAACAAACTCATAATGACACTTGGAGCAGCAATGCTCATTGGCTCTATTGTCGCAGTCCAAGCCGTTCCAAATCCAATAAATGGTTCAATCTCATTTTCGGATGACTTTACTGCAAATGGTGCTTTAAACGTCGCAACGGCAATTACCAGTCTATCCAATGTAAAAGTTAGTGGTACTGAGGGTGATTATAGCGGCATAGCCACCGGAACAGCGGTAGATTTCAGTGCTGTCACAGCTTTAAATCCTT
>DASSNZ010000189.1:0-8467 GCA_035701135.1 Verrucomicrobiia bacterium | reverse complement strand
CGGCGAAAGCGCCTCGCCCGCGGCATCGGGTACGGCTGCGGGTTGCTGGAAGGATTGAACAATTTTTCGCGCGATGTGACTGTTCATCGGTGAGCCGCCTTCATGCACATCCTTGATCGCAGCCAGCAATTCCGTGGGTGGCGTTTGCTTGAGCATGTAACCCGTCGCGCCGGCGGCCAGCGCGTTGAAAATATGTTCGGTGTTCTGATACACCGTCAGCATGATAAATTGTTTTCCGGGAAGTTGCGGTTTGAGCCGACGAACGCATTCCACACCGTTGAGGCCGGTGAGATTAATATCCATGAGCGTCACGTCCGGATTGATTTTCGGAAGGTCGTCCAATGCCTCCTCCGCGCTGGAATGCGAACTGACGCACGCGTAACCGGGCGAACTGTTGATCAATTTTGCCAGACTGCCGCGAACCTGCGGGTCGTCCTCAACTATCGAAACCGAAATACTCATGGATGCTTTTTTAAAATCGCCAATCGGCTGTTCAGCGATTCGCATCGCCGCCTGTCTCTTTGACCGTCCATCCCGCGATGTGTCACGCGTCTGCATATTTAGTAGGCAACTTCTTCCGCGCGGCCAATCGCCACAACTGGCGAGGTCGGATGATTAATTCGCACTCTCAATTCAATTCTTGTTCCCTGTCCCGGAACGCTTTCCACAACGCACGATCCGCCGATGGCCGCGAGGCGTTTCTCAATGTTAGGCAATCCCGCTCCGCCGCCAAGCCGGTCGGCGCTTGCGGGCTTCATTCCGATCACCGGCAAACCCTGGCCGTTGTCCTCGATGATGATCGCAAAACCATTTTTGCCAATGCGCAGGCGCAGCCAGACTTCCGTGGCGCGGGCGTGTTTGACGATGTTGTTCAGCGCTTCCTTGATCGCGAGGAAAAGGTTGTAACGCATTTCCGCGTCCACGCGCATTTCGGGAAAGGTATTTGGCAGGTCCATGCGGCAACGAATCCCCGCCGTCCGTAGAAAGTCCTCCGCAAACGCGGAAACGTAATCCATCAATCCCGCGAAGGTGTCGTGCTGCGGATCCACCGCCCAGACAATTTCATCCATGGCGCGGGTCAGTTGCCGGGCTGATTCGGCAATGCGATCCAGATGCGCGCCGGTTTCGTCGCGCTCGCGCCGGGCCAGTTCGCTTAACAACGTGATTTGCGTCAGACCGGCCCCGATGTCATCGTGAATATCTTTGGCAATGCGCGCGCGGTCGCGTTCGATGGCGTGTTGCTGTTCGAGCCGCGCCATTTCGCGGCGATATTTTTTCGCCGCAATCGCGCGGACCGTCAGCGCGACGGTTCCGAGGATCAGCGCGCTGATCAGCGCGATGAACCATTTTGTCTGGTAAAAATACGGTTGCACGACAATGGAAATCACGGCTTCCGCGCCGGTCCATGCGCCTTCGTTGTCGGTGGCGATCACGCGGAATTTATATGAGCGCGGCGGAAGATGTCCGTATTGCGCGGTGCGGCGGTCGCCTGCTTCGACCCAATCTTTATCAAGGCCGTCCATGCGATAGCGGAAACGCGTTTTGTCCGGCGCGTCAAAACTCAGCGCGGTATATCGAAATTCAAATTGTTTGTATCCGGGCGGCACAACCACGCGACGTTGTTCGAGCGACGCCGGCTGGCCGTCCACACGCAATTCCTCGATGATCACCTGCGGCGGGAGCGATTTCTGCACGACTTTTTCCGGATTGATCGAAACGACGCCTTTCACTGTCGTAAACCACAATCTCCCGTCCTCGCTCCGCCATGAGGCCGGTTGATAACCATCCGAAAATTCGAGCGTCGGCAATCCGTCCAATCTCCCGAACGTCATCCAATCCACCGTTTTAATCGTGCCTTCGGCGCACGCGGTCAGAGACGCCTTGGAAGCGCAGCAAAGTCCCTTATGCGTGCCGAGCCACAATCGCCCGCGATCGTCCTCCTGAATCTGGCTGACAACATCGGCGGGCAAACCTTGTTTTTCAGTGAAGCGGGAAAATTTTCCATTTTTGAAACGAAGCAATCCGCCGCGAAACGTCCCGATCCAGACCGTGCCATCCGCATCGGCAAGCAACGAAAGAATCGCCTGATGCGCGAGATTGTCCTTCGGGTGAAACGTTCGCAAGTTATCCGGTTCGCAGCGGTAAAGCGTTCCATCATCCGCGCCGCTCCACACAATTCCATTCGGCGCTTCCACGATGGCGCGAACGGCCGAGAGCGAGACGCCATCGTTGGTTCCAAACGCGCGGTGATCCGTCGCGGAATACCAGCCCAAACCGGATTTTGTTCCGACCCACACGCGTCCATCGCGATCGGCCATGATGGATTTGACTCCGCGTGTCTCCCATGGCGCGCGTTGCAATTGGTTCGTGCGGAAACTCAATAAATCCTCGCCCTCCGTCGCGCTCATCCAGATTCCGCCGTCGTGCCGGGGAAAAATGGAAAAAACGAAATTCGCCGAAGCGTTTCCCCCGACGCGGTATCGCTCCATTTTTCCGTTCTCCAGCCGGCACAATCCACCGCCGGCCGTTCCGATCCACATCGCGCCCGCGTTGTCCTGGCAGATGGAAAGCGCGGTTCGGGCCGGCAGACCTTCCGCCTGACCAATCACATGAAATCGTTTTTCACGCAGCCGGGCCAATCCGCCGCGATCTACCCCGAGCCAGATGCTGCCGTTCAAACCTTGAAACCACGCGCCGATGCGATCGCCCGGCAATCCGGTGTTTCCGGTCAATCGCTCGAATTTTCCATCCGGCGTAATGTGAAAAAGTCCGTTGCCATAATGATTGAACCACATTCCGCCCGAGAAATCCTCATGCACGCCCATCGCGCGTCCAGCCGCCCAACCGAGCAATCCGCGCCATCGCGTCGCCTCATCCGTCCAGCGGCGGCCTTCCATTTTGCGAAAACGATTTCCGGTCAAAACCCACATCGCGCCGTTGCGTTCGGGACAAAGGAGAACCGGATCCAGTTTCGACTCGCCGTTGGTCGGCGTCATGTTTTCAAAACGGATTCCCGTCCAGCGCGCGATTTCATTTTCCGCGCCCGCCCAGACGATTCCATTGGAGTCGGCGGCAAGTGTGATGACCCGTTTTCCGTCCAGGCCTGTTTCGGGCGGAAGGTCGTTGAATTGATTATCGTAAAACCGGAGAATTTTTCCGTCGCGACTCAGGAACCACAATTTTCCCTGCGCGTCGGTGCATTGGAAAATGGGACGGGCGCCCGGCGGCGGCGCGGAAACGGTGAAGCGATTGGTCGGATCGCCGGTTTTTTGCAGCACCTCGCCGAATTGCGTCACGAAAACGACTTTGTTTGTCGTGGAGGCGACGAGCCTGGTGTGAAGGTCGGACCAAAGGGAATCCTCCGGCCATTCCTTGCGGAAAACGCCGTCGCGATAGGAAGTGAGTCCGCCGCGAAAGGTATTGATCCAGAGCGTTCCGGAAGCATCCACCGAAAGTCCCTGAATGCGCGCGTGGCTGATTGCCGGCGTATTCACCGGATCGAAATTCACGAAGCGCACGCCGTCAAAACGCGAGAGGCCATTGTAGGTTCCGACCCAGAGATAACCTTCCGGCGTCTGGGCAATCGCCGTCACGGTGCTGCTTGGGAGATTGTCCTCGGTATCCCAGACATCAATGAGATATTCCTGCGCGGTGTTCGCGTCTTCGGAAGTGACGCTCGCGACGCAAATTCTTCCCGCCATCGCGCCGGCCAAAACTCCAATCCAACCCAGGCCACGCAACATCAATAATCCGGCTCGACAACCGCGCGGAGACAACATGGAACAGAATATGAAAGAAACGCCGCGCCGAGGCAAGATAATGCGGTGGCAGAGCAGGGCGATGCGAAGCAAATTCCCGGATGGCGGGTTGGATTTCTGGAGGAGCGGATTAATGGACGAGAGAATTGTGAATCACGAATTGCCGATTTGGAATGACAAATCAACCAATCGCTTGCCAATCCCGCGCTTGCCGGAACGATGTTTTCGGCCTATTTTCCCGACGGTTTTGGAAGGGCGGAGAATCGCTTTCTTCGGAGCAATTCGGAGAAGGAGGAAAGTCCGAACACCGCAGGGCGCGATGCCGCGTAACCTTGAGGTTTCAAATTTGAAATTTCAGCGGATACACGCGGAAGACGACGCCGCGAGGCGTTTCGATGGAAAGTGCCACAGAAAACAGACCGCCGTCCGTGGATTTCAAATTTTAAATTGTGGAAATTTGAAATCCACGGAGGGCAAGGGTGAAAAGGTGCGGTAAGAGCGCACCGCTCCAGGCGCAAGCATGGAGGCACGGAAAACCCCATCGGGTGCAAGGCCAAATAGGGAACCTCGGAGCGGCCCGCTCCATGTGGCGCGAAAGCGCAACGGGTTCCGGGTACTGGCTGCTCAGACAAATGATTCTCT
Source organism: Verrucomicrobiia bacterium (assembly GCA_035701135.1). GTDB lineage: Bacteria > Verrucomicrobiota > Verrucomicrobiia > Limisphaerales > DASXHY01 > DASXHY01. The sequence continues at coordinate 4,067 of DASSNZ010000189.1, read as the reverse complement.
CCGTCCGCAAGGGCGAAGACAAAATTCGGCTTACAGCCCTTCCAAAACCATTTCACCATTTCTGCAAAAGCCGCGGATGGCTTCCCGGAACGGGAATCTTTCTCGCGCCCGAGGGCTGCAAAACACACGGCGCGCTCGCGTTTCCAAACCGGTCAATCGCCGTCACGGCAATCGCCTCCGGCGTCGTGCCTAACATTTTCGAAAATACGTCCGCCGGAAAAATTTCGGTTTTCCAATCGCTGAAAATTTTCCGCTGCACCAGCCACCAGCGGATGGAACCCGATTCTTTTGAACTCCAGGTCAGTTTTAAATTTTCACCGGATCCGGTGATTGTCGCGGCCGGTTTTGCGGGCGGCGCGCGACTCAGCCATGGTGAAGCCGGCACAAGCGCCGGATCGGAATTTTCACGTCGCAGCAAATTGTCCAAACCCGCGTCGCGCATGATGGTTCCGGCGTTGTAAAGAACGTAACCCGTCGCGCCATTTTGTTTTCGGGTGAGTTGAATCTGATTCTGGATTTCGCCGACTCCCCAGTCTCCCGCGCGATACGCCGCGATTCCCGGCCATAGATGGCGATGTTTCACGTTTTGTTCTGACCACCAGTTTAAAAGGACCGGAAAACTTTGTTCCTTCGGCCCGATGCGCCAATAAATTTGCGGCGAAAAATAATCCACCCAGCCGTTCGCCAGCCACTTGCGGGAATCCGCGAAAATGCGCGAATACGAATCGAAGCCTTTGATCTGCGGCGGATTTCCGGGACGCCAGATTCCGTGCGGGCTGACGCCGAATTTCACCCACGGTTTCGCCGCTTTGATCGAATCGTAAACGCGTTTGATAAAACGATTCACGTTCTCGCGCCGCCAATCCTCGAAATTTAATTTTCCGCCCGCTCCGTATTTTTTCCATGTCGCGCTGTCGGGAAATTCCGCGCCGCCGCCGTCGCTTTCATCTGGATAAAAATAATCGTCGAAATGCACGCCATCCACGTCATAGCGTTTCACGACGTCCATCACGACGCTCAACGAATAATCCTGCACGGCCGGCTCGCCGGGATCGAGCCAGAGATAATTGCCGTATTTTTTTACGAACTCGGGATGCGTTCTGCTGATGTGGTTTGGCGCGATTTTTCCCGTGTGGGATTTGTGCAGCGCGCGATACGGATTGAACCACGCGTGCAATTCCAATCCGCGTTTGTGCGCTTCCGTGATCGCGAATTGCAGCGGATCATAAAACGGCTGCGGCGCTTTGCCCATCGTGCCGGTCAGATATTCCGACCACGGCTCGATGCGCGACGCGTAAAAGGCATCGCACGCCGGCCGCACCTGGAAAATCACGGCGTTGAGTTTTAATTTCGCCGCGCGATCAAGAATGGAAATCAATTCCGCTTTTTGCGCGGACGTGCTTAATCCCGGTTTTGACGGCCAATCAATATTCGCGACGGTGGCGATCCACATTCCGCGAAATTCGCGCGCGGGTTTTGGTGGAACCATGGATGAATTTTCAAAACTCACCGCGTTGCACGGCAGAATCGAAGCAAGCAGAAAATACGCAATAAAGAAAATTGCCGGCGGGAAATCCGAAATCCGAAATCTGAAATCCGAAAAATTTTCGTCCTTTATGTTTCCGCGCCTCCGCGTTTCCGCGTCAGAATAAACAGCCGCATGATTTTGTATTGGAGCCGTGAATTTCTCCGGAACTTCGGCAATTCGTTTTTCTGAATTCAGAATCACTTTCATTGGGACGCAACGGAACGCTACGAATTCGATTCGCGAACGTCGAAAGAAATTTTGAAGAAGATTGCGAAATTCGCCCGCGCAAAAACGCATTCGCCGGAAATTACTCGCCTTTTTTCATCGGCCAATCGGATTTGACCAATGCTTTGTAACCGCCGCTGAGCGAATAAACTTTTCGATATCCCATGTTCTGCGCCGCCGCGGCAGTCAGGACGGAGCGATAGCCGCCGCCGCAATACATGATGAGTTCCGTGTCGGGATCGGGAACCATTTTTTCCAGGTCGCGTTCGAGAATTCCTTTTCCGAGGTGGACGGCTTGGGCGGCATGTTGCGTGTTCCACTCGTGATCTTCCCGCACGTCCAGCAACACCGCGCGTGGATTGGCGGCCAACCGCTCGCGCGCCTGCTCGACCGTGATTTCCTTCACGTAAGGGCGCGCCTGGTTGACCAGTTTCAGAAATCCGGGCGCGTGTTCCATGACCAAACTTAGTTTCACATCGCCGCCGGTCAAATTTTTTCAAAGCGTTTTGCGAGACTTTGGAAACGGGCGTTTCCGCCGACAGGATGTCGGCAGCACTTTTTATTGGCGGCATTTTTCCCGAAGTTGCTTTTCCGAATCGCGCTGCGATAATCGTCCGCGATTTGCGATGAAAAAATTATCATCTTTCCTGTCGCTTCTGGTTTTTACGTTTTCAATTTATCACGCGCGTTCTTCCGTGCTGCCGATGAGCGCCGAGGAATTGTTGCGCGCCTCGGACGCCGCGTTTCGCGGAAAAGTCGTCGGCCTGTCGAGCTTCAAAACGCCGGACGGATTGATTTTCACCCGCGCATCGCTTCGCGTGGACGAGCGGTTCAAGGGAACTTTCCCCGCGATTTTGCAAGTGACGCATCGCGGCGGCAGGGTTGGCAATGAAGGCCAATTCGACGGTCTTTCTCCGCAGTTCAAAATGAACGGGGAATATCTGCTCTTCGTCACGCGCGGCGCGGACGGCAAATTGCACAGCACGCAGGGATTTGCCAGCGCGATTCTTCTGCAACCCGCTCCGGCGGGAAGCGGCGCGGAATTCGCGTCGCCCGGTCAGGATGAGTTGAACGAAATTCGCGCGCTCACCGCGAGCGGGCCGGCTTCCGGCGCGGACTTTTCCGATCAGGCGGGCGAAATTGGGCCGCTGGAAATCACGGGAATGTTAGGCAATATTTCCTCGCGCTTTCTCCAGTGCGATCGCGGCGATGCGATTCCGTTTTTGATAGATTCGAACAGTCTGCCCGCGCAATTCACACTGGCGCAAGTGACAAACGCAATTCAACAGGCTTTCGGCGCTTGGGCGGCGGTGACGAGTCTGAAATTCAGGTTCGAGGGTTTTCAGAGTTTCGGGAAAGGCGCGGATACAATTTTTCCGAACGACGGAAAAATCCGGCTTCAACTCACCGACATTTACAATCGCATCACCACCAGCGGCACGCTGGGCATCGGCGGGAGAAATGTTCTTTCCAATCCGCTGGAGAACGTGGGCTGGGACCTTGGCGGAAACGTTGCCGGAAACGAATTCGGCAAAACCGGCGTCGGCTACGTCGTGCTCGAATCCACCAACTCGGCGATGCAGGATATTTCCACGTTCACCGAAGTGCTCTGCCACGAAATCGGCCACGCGCTGAACATGGCGCATTCCAGCGAAGTGAAGACGAGCGATCCGTTGCTGCTGGATTCCATTATGTATTTTCAGGCGCACGCGGATGGACGCGGCGCGCGGCTCGGCGCTTACGATATTCCGGTGATTCAGCAAATCTATCCGTCCAACACGCCGCCGTTTTCGTTTGACCGCGTCATGGACGTGACAACCGCGCCTTCGACTCCGGCGGTTCCGGGAATCAATCAGGTTTCAATTTCCGGCTACGATTTGCAATCCGCGTCGCTGACTTTTCAGACGGCGAACGGCACGACAGATAATGGTTCCTTTTCCGTTGCAGGCAATACGGTCGAATATACGCCGGCGGGATATTTTTTGGACAGTGACCGTTTGGATCCTTCCGGCAATTTATTTTACGATGAAATTAATGCGCGGTTTTCCGACGGCACGAATGCGTCTCCGTATGTTTCAATACGAGTCGTTTCACTTACCGGCGACAGCGATAATCCTTCCGACGGCATTCCGGATTATTGGATGGAATTTTATTTCGGCCACTCCGATCCGCGCGCTTCGGACAAATCCCGCGCGACAGACGACGCGGACGGCGATGGTTTGGACAATTTGCAGGAATACATCGCCGGCTCGAATCCGACCAATGCCGGTTCCGCCCAGCGAATCACGACGTTCAATCCTGGCGTGTTGCAATT
>DASSNZ010000188.1:0-10221 GCA_035701135.1 Verrucomicrobiia bacterium | reverse complement strand
CAGATCGCCGGACCAGCGGAAGCCGGTGAAAAATTCCGCGCCGGCAAATTGCGTTTTGTAAAGAGCCGTTTGCGAGTAACACGTCCCGAGATAAAGATGCCTGAAACCGCGTTCGGCGAACAATGCCACGGCCGAGGTCATCATGAACATTCCGAGATTGCGCGAATAATAATTCAAATCGTAAAACGCGTAGTAATAATACGCGAGTTCCCGGCCTTCGATATAAAGCGTGGCCGCGCCGATTTCGTTTCCATTTTTCGCGTCGGTGAAAACCAGCAGATGCGAAATGATCGGCGAATCGAAAAGCGAGTCGAGCCGCTCGAAAGACATGATGTCTTTTCCGAATTTGATGTCGGCGTAGTTTTTGTAGAATTGCCGGCGTTCCGGCGTGTAATCGAATTTGTCGCGCGGAACAAGTTTCACTTCGATGCCCGCGCCTTTGCGAAGAATGCGCCGATTCTCGGACGAGGGCTTGAATTTTCCGAGATTCACGCGCACGTGACGGCACAGGTAGAAGCGATCCAGATTTCGCGACGACGGCAGAAATCCGGCATTGAAAATATCCGCCGGCGACTCGCCCGATTCCGGCAAAGCCCATATCGCGTATGGAAACTGATAATGGTCGTAATCGGATTTCTGTTCGGAAAAAAGCAACTTCACGCGCAGATTCAATCACGAAGAAAAAGGAAAAACACGAAAATTGAAACGGGATTTTTTTCTTCCTCGATTTCCGCCGACAAGATGGAGAAAATTATTTTGGAATCAGGGCTTCATCGGCGTTTAAACTGTGGCTCAGGCTGTTTTCCGCGTTCACGCATTTTCTTTTCAACCGCAGCCGCCAGCTTGTCAGCACTTCGTAAGAAACGGAATTCTTCAGTTTTGCCACGTCATGCGCGGAAATTTCTTCGTCGCCCTGCCGTCCCATGATCACCGCCTCGTCCCACATTTGCGCTTCGGGAATTTCCGTGATGTCCACCATCAACGCGTCCATCGCGATGCCGCCGATCAACGGCGCGCGTTTTCCGTGAATCAACGCGCCGCCAAGATTTCGCACGCGAGGAAATCCGTCGCCGTAACCAATCGGCAAAACCGCAATCCGCCGCCGCGCCTCCGCCGTGTAACGCATTCCGTAGCCGACGACTTCACCCGGTTCGAGCCGTTGAATCGCCGCAATGCGCGCCTTCACGGACATCACCGGTTCGATTCCAGAAATTCTCCGGCAAACCGACGAAGGAAAAATTCCGTACATCAAAATTCCCACGCGAACCATGTCGCGATGCGCGTGCGGCAGATCCAGAAAACCGCCGCTGTTGCAAAGGTGCTGATGTTTCACGCGAATTCCTTTTTCCTCCAGCCGTTGCATGACTTCATCGAAGCGTGAAATCTGAAGATTTGCGAACGTTTTGTCCGTCTCATCGGATTGCGCGAAATGAGTCATCACGCCGTCGAGCAAAAGCGATTTTTCCGCGCAAATCATTTCCAGCAATGGCAACGCTTCATCCCAACGCGCGCCGTAACGGCTCATTCCGGTATTGATTTTCACGTGAACGGGAACGCGCTTGCCCATGTCTGCCGCAATCCGGGCGAGCATTCGCGTCGTGCGCGGCTCGTTCACGCAAACGGTGAGGTCATGCGCGACGCACCAGGGCAATTCGTCCTCCTGCCGTTCGCCGAGCAGCAGCAGCGGCGCGGTGATTCCCGCGTCGCGCAACGCAAGCGCCTCCTCCAGCGTGCTCAGTCCGAGATGCGACGCGCCTTCTTCGAGCGCGATTCGCGCCACGTCCAGCGCGCCATGGCCATAAGCCTCGTCTTTGACGACCGCGAGCAATTTCACATCGCGCGGCAAATCGCGGCGAATGAGTTGTAAATTGCGGCGCAGCCGGGCGAGATCAATTTCGACCCACGCCGGCCGCAACGGAAAATCTTTGGAATTAAAATTCATCAAAACAGTCGCATTGTGTTTAACCACGAAACGACTGACGGAGCAAAGCAGAAATGAAATTTTTTCCGATTACGAAACCGAAGCGCCACGCCCGCAACTCATTTCCAGTTTCATTCACAGATTGCCGCAAACCGCTTGACAACGCGCGAGCCATTTCGCAAAAGCAAAGACAACTTGTCCCTCGCACCTGACAGCTTCTACGCGCAATGGCGTCTGAAAAACGGCGCGATTCCATTTTTGCGCGAAAACCAAGAAACGCCGCCTGAACATTTGCTGCAATCCATTTGGCAGCATCAACGGCTTCTCCGAAACCAGCTTGTCACGCTTGACGGCCAGCCCGTGCGCATTTTGCATCCCGGTTTTCTGAATCGCGCGGGCGGCCCGGATTTCTCCGCCGCGGTCATTCGGATTGGCGACGCTCCGCCGTGCTCAGGCGACGTGGAAGTGGACATTCATGCGAACGGCTGGCGCGCGCATTCGCACGATCGGAACCCGAATTTCAGGAATGTCATTTTGCACGTGATCTGGGACGGAGAAAAACCCGCGCCGAATTCTCCGGCCACGGTGGCCATCAGTAAAAAATTGGATTCACCGATCGGGCAATTGAGCCTCTGGTTGAATTCCGAAAGTCCGGAAAATTTTCCCGAGCGACTGCGCGGAAAATGCTGCTCGCCCTTGCGTGAGTTGAGCGCGGAAAAATTGTCCGCATTGCTGCTCGACGCGGCGCAAATCCGGTTTCGCGCCAAAGCCGCGCAATTCCAGGCGCGCGCCCGTCTGGTCGGATGGGAACAATCGCTTTGGGAAGGATTGTTTCGCGCGCTCGGCTACAAAAACAATTCATGGCCGATGCAATCTCTGGCGGAACAACGCGAACGCTGGATGTCGCCGCGCCTTTCCGCATTCGATTTGCAGGCGCGATTGTTTGGCGTGAGCGGATTATTGCCGTCGGAATTGACGCGCGCGCAATTGAGCGCGGACGGTTATCTGCGTCGCCTCTGGGACCGATGGTGGCGCGAGCGGGAAGAATTTTCCGAATGCCTGCTGCCGCGCTCCGTCTGGCGATTCAGCGGACAGCGTCCGGCGAATCATCCGCAACGCCGCCTCGCGCTGGCGGCGCATTGGCTCACCAAAGATCGTCTTGTGAACGCGCTGGAACGCTGGTGCGCGGCGAGTCTGGATGACGAATTCCTTTCGAGTTCGCTGCTGGAAATTTTGCAGGTGAAAAATGACGAATTCTGGTTCTGGCACTGGACGATGAAATCCGCGCGACTCAAAAAAGCGCAACCGTTGATCGGCGCGGCGCGAGTCACGGACCTGGCCGTAAATGTCATTTTGCCGTGGCTTTGGATTCGTTGTGTCGAAGGTAAAAACGAAAAATTGCAAAACCGGGTTGAGCACCGTTTCAACGTGTGGCCGGCGGCGGAAGACAATTCCGTTTTGCGGCTTGCGCGCGAACGGCTTCTGGGAAATTCATCGCCTCGCTCGTTGAAAACCGCGGCGGCGCAGCAAGGTTTGATTCAGATTGTTCGAGATTTTTGCGATCACTCGAATTCGATTTGCGAGAATTGCGGTTTTCCCGGGTTGGCGCGGAGTTGGAATTCCGTGGAAACCGCGAAGTAAGTTGCCGAAACAACAAAGGAAGCGAAGAAAACCTTTGTCGTTTTCGTTAATTTTTCTGTTTAAAATTTAATCGCTCAATAGCGGTTCAACTCCCCATTATCGCGCTCCCAAAATCCAGTGGCGGGGACGGCGTCCGCGTGTTAAATAAAGCATGTGATCAACGTCGAAGACAAGGTTGGGCCGGCTGCAACTCCTGGACAATTCGGGCGCTTTTACCTGCAGGAATTGATCAACAGCGGCGGCATGGCCGACATCTGGCTTGCGACCGATTCCAAAAACAAGGCTTACGCGCTCCGCCGGATGCACGAAAGCTATCGCTTCAATTTCGGCGCGAAACGACGGTTTCTTCGCGGCTGCGAAATTCTCGCAAGCATTCCCGATCACGAATACATCATCGGCTACGTGGAGCACGGAAAAATCAAAGGCCAGCCGTATCTCGTGATGGAATATCTGGAGGCGTCGAACCTGAAGGAGCTTTACGCGACGCAGGACCAGGTGCTCGTCGAAAACATCGCGCAGATTCTGATTGATATGGCGACGGCGCTGGAGCATCTGCACGAGAACGGTTACATGCACCTGGATTTCAAACCGGAAAATGTGCTGGTGACTCCGAACGCCGGAGTGCGCCTGGTGGATTTTGATCTCGCGCAACCCATTTCCGGCAAGCCGATCAAGCTCTCGAAAAATCCCGGCACGCCAGCCTACATGGCGCCCGAACAATTGCTCGGCCATCCCATCACGAATCGCGTGGATATTTTTTCATTCGGCGTCGCCGCGTACGAATTGCTCACCAGCCAGAAACCGTTTCCCGGCGAAACGGCGACGGAAATTTTGCGGCGTCAACTGGACCGGAGCGAATTCGCTACGCCGCGCCAACTCAATCCGGATCTTCCGGCAAATCTCGAAACCTTGATTTTAAAATGCCTCGAAACCGAGCCGGAGAGACGTTATCCGTTCATGAGCGTCATGGCGCGGGAATTGAGGGCGGCGCTTTACGTTTGATTTGCGACTCGCGTGTGGCGAACAAACTGGAATTCGGAATGAAAAATTTCCTTTTGTTCATTCGGTAATTCTGTCGGATTTTTCCAATTTTCCTTATTGCACCGTCACGCTTTTGGCGAGATTGCGCGGTTTGTCCACGTCGCAACCGCGCGCCACGGCGATGTGATAAGCGAAAAGTTGCAGCGGCACGCTGGCGAGAATCGGATACAAAAGCTCCAAAGTTTTCGGCAGATAAATCACGTCGTCGGCAACGTTTTTGATCTGCGCGTCGCCTTCGGTCGCGATTGCGATAATCGGACCTTTCCGCGCGCGAATCATCGCAAGATTCGCCATCGTTTTGTCGTACATCGAATCCTGCGGAACGAGAAAAACCGTCGGCGTGTTTTCGTCAATCAACGCGATCGGCCCGTGTTTCATTTCCGCCGCCGAATATCCTTCGGCGTGAATGTAGGAAATCTCCTTCAACTTCAATGCGCCTTCGAGCGCGACCGGGAATGTGCAGCCGCGTCCGAGAAAAAACACATCGTCCGCTTTCGCGTACTTGAGCGCGAGTTTTTTCAATTCGGCATCGCGCGCGAGAATCGCTCCGATCTGTTCCGGCAAGGTTTCAAGCGCCTTTAAAATTTCCGTGGCGCGATTCGATGAAAGCATTCTCATGCGCCCGAGATGAATTCCGAGCAACGACAAAATCGTAAGCGTTGAAATAAACGCCTTCGTTGAGGCCACGCCGATTTCCGGCCCGGCGTGCATGTAAATGCCGCCGTCGGATTCGCGCGCGATGGTGCTGCCGACGACATTAACAATCGCCAGCGCTCGATGTCCGCGGCGCTTGGCTTCGCGCAACGCGGCAAGCGTGTCGGCGGTTTCGCCGGATTGCGAAATGACGAGCAATACGGTGTCGCGCTCGAGCGGCGCGTTGCGGTAACAAAATTCGTGCGCGAACTCGACTTCGACCGGAAGATGCGCGAGTTCCTCGATCAGATATTCGCCGACAAGCGCGGCGTGCCAGCTTGTTCCGCTTGCCGCGATGACGATGCGTTCGACGGCGCGCAATTCGGCGGAGTTCATGTTCAATCCGCCAAATTTCGCGGTCGCGTTTTCAAAATCCACCCTTCCGCGCAACGCGTTTTCCACCGTGCGCGGTTGTTCAAAAATTTCCTTGAGCATGAAATGCTCATACTCGCCGCGCTCCGCGTCCTCGGAACTGAATTCCAGATTGCTGATCTGGACTTTCGCGGTGTCGGTCCCGAGATTCTGCACGTCGAAACCTTCGCCGCTCAACGTGGCCACGTCATAATCGTTCAGAAAAACCACCTGGCGCGTGTGGGAAACCAGCGCGTTTGCGTCGCTCGCCAGAAAATGCTCGCCCTCGCCGATTCCAATTATCAAAGGCGAACCGCGCCGCGCGCCGATCATCAGGTCGGGATATTCGGTGCAGATGACGGCGACGCCGTACGTGCCGATGACTTCGCGGAGCGCGTCGCACACGGCAAGTTGCAATGGATTCGTGTCTCCGTTTTTGCCGCGATGTTTTTCGTAATAATCGCCGATCAAGTGCGCGAGCACTTCGGTGTCGGTTTCGGAACAAAACGTGTGCCCGGCTTTGAGCAGTTTTTCCTTGAGGCGATCGTAATTTTCAATGACGCCGTTGTGAACGACGGCGATTTTTCCGGATTGATCGCGATGCGGATGGCAGTTGTCATCCGACGGCGGACCGTGCGTGGCCCAGCGCGTGTGGCCGATCCCGAGTTCGCCGGCTGCCGGATTCTGCTGCAAAACCCGGCCGAGTCCCTCGTCAATTTTCCCTTTGCGTTTGCGGATCAACAAATCGGCGTCGTGCAGCACGGCAATTCCGGCGCTGTCATAGCCGCGATATTCCAGACGGCGCAAACCTTCGAGAAGGATGGGCGCCGCCGATTTCTTTCCAACGTATCCGATAATTCCGCACATAGCCGCGTTCACTTATACCCGATGCGGCCCGCAAAAGGAAAGCAAGTAATCAATGCCTTTTATTTCTGGCCTGGAGATTTCGGGTCGCCTTCGTTTTTCGATTGAGTTCCAAAATGCCGGACATAATCTGGCTGTCCCGTTGAGCAAAACCGACAGCCAAAAATCAAAATCCGGCGGAAATCGCCCGGCCAGAAAACCGGCTTCCGCCGCGCCAGCTTTTCTGCCGCGAAGCTGGCTGGAAGGCGGACTTGCGATTCTGGATTCCGCCGGGCGGATGGCCGACGCAAACGAACCGCTTTGCAACTGGCTGGAGACGCCGCGCGAAAGGCTCGTTGGAAAATGCTTCTGGGAAATTGTGGAAAAACTTTCAACCGACAGAAAACCCTCATTGCGCTGCGTTCAGGAAAATTCGACTCCGTTCGCGCGGATGGATTTGAAAATTCGTTCCGCGGATTCCCAATCCTCCCAATGGCTCGCGCTGGAAATCGCTCGCGGAGCTGAAAACGCGTTTGTCCGGCTCAGTTCCATTTTGCCGCCGCTCGCCGAATTGGAGGAAGGCATCTGGGACGAACATCTGCGAAGCGATTCCGCGCGGCGCGAAATGTTCATGCGCCTGCTTCGCGCCGAGGCGCAATTGGACAGTCTGATGCGCCGCTGGCCTTGCGTCATTTTCAGCCAGCGCCCGGATTTCAGCCTGCAATTCGTCAGCCCCAACATCGAGGAAATGACCGGCATCGCCGCCGCCGACTGGAGAAACTCCTCGCAGGCATTCTGGCGCGTCGTTCACGAATCCGACGCCGCGCATTTGCAGCAGCAGTTCAAGCACGCGGCGCAAAGCGGCTCGGCGATCACGAACACGTATCGCATTCGCCATTTGCCGACCGGGCGCGTGATTTACATTTTGGAACATCGCCAGCCGACGATCAGCCAGAACGGTTTGCTGCTCGGTTACGAAGTCGTCTGGCTCGATGTCACGCGCCAGACCATCGCGGAAAAACGGCTTTCCACCGCCGCGTGGAAGGAAACACTCGCCGTCCTGACACTTGGAATGGCGCACGATTTCCGCAACATGATGGCGGGCATTCATTCGTTGAGCGAATCGTTTCTGTCCGAAGTGGACGCCAAACATCCGTTTCACGAAGGACTCGCGCTGATTAAAAAAAATTCCCAGCACGCAAGCCAGTTGGTGCATGGAATTATCAATTTGCATCTGGGCGAAACCGGCGAGCGCAATTATTACAATCTGAACGATCTCGCCTCCGAACTCGCCGATCTCGTCGGGAAAATTTTTCCGCGCCGCATTCAGGTGAAAACGGAATTGTCCGCCAAAACACTTCCGATTTACGCGGACCTCGTCGAGTTTCGTCAGGTGATTATCAATCTGCTCCTGAACGCGGCGGACGCAATGTCTCAAGGCGGAACGCTCACGTTGCGGACGTCGCATCATGCGAAATTGCCGGCGCTGGAAAATTTCAAAGGCGTCAAACCGCGAATGCCTTGCGTGTGCCTTTCCATCGAAGACACCGGCTGCGGCATCAAAGCGCGCCATCTCTCCTCAATTTTCGATCCGTTTTTTACGACGAAATCAAAAGGCTCCGGCCTCGGACTTTACAACGCGCGGCTCGCGGTGGAAAAAAGCAAAGGCGCGATTTCCGTGAAATCCACCGAAGGCGCGGGAACCGCTTTCCAAATCTGGCTGCCCGAAGCGAATTTCTCCGAAGCTTCGGTGGACGCGGAAAGCCCGCAAAGCAACGAAACACGGCGGAGTTTGTTGCTGTTCGGCCAGCCGGGCGAATTGCTGGATCGCACCGCGGAATTTCTGCGCTCGCACAATTACCACGTCGTCGCAACAACCGCGATTGAGAGCGTGCCGGAATTGCTCGAATCGGCCGATTATCAGTTCGCCGGAATGATGATTCTGGCCGAGCCGGACGACGGCGCGTTCAACGCATCGCTGGACGAGGCGTGCGGGCGCGGAAAAAAAATCAAAACGATCCTGAAACTTGCGTGCAACCAGGACGATCTCGACAGTGAATTGCTGAACCGGGCCGACCTGCTGCTGAACCCGGACATTTCGCAAACCGAAATGTTAGGCAGATTGCGTCAATTGCTGGATTGAAGACCCGCCATGCCTCCGGAAACAAAAATCGAAAAGGCCCCGCCGCTTCCGATTTTGATTGTGGACGACGAAGAAATCGTGCTCGTCGCGCTGCGCGAAACGCTCACGCGCGAAGGTTACAAAGTCGTCGCGTCGCCGCACGCCGTTCACGCCTTGAGCCTTCTCAAGGAACAGCAATTTTCCGTCGTGCTCACCGACCAGCAAATGCCGCTGATCAGCGGTCTGGAATTTCTCGCGCGCGTGAAGGAAAGCCAGCCGGACGCCACGCGGATTCTCATCACCGCCGTGCTGAATCTCAACACGATCATTGACGCGATCAACAAAGGCGAAATCTACCGGTTCGTGGTAAAGCCGTGGCTGCGCGAGGATTTGCTGGCAACGATGAAAAACGCGGTGCAACGCCACGAGATGCTTCGCAGCCAGGCGCGGCTTCACGCGGAAGCGATTGCCCTGAATGAAAAGCTTTCGCGACTGAACGCCGCGCTTGAATCGCAAATGACGAAAACCGCGGAGCAGAACAGGCAGTTGCAGGAAGCCGCAAAAGCGCGGGAAAAAAATCTCCGCCAATCCATCGAGCTTTGCGTCCGGGCGATGGAAACATTTCATCCTGTTCTCGGCAACCAGGCGCGCCGCGTTTTTGAGCTTTGTAAAACGATGGCCATCGGAATGGACCTGCCGCCGGACCAACGGCAAACGCTCGAGATCGCCGCGCTGATTCACGACATCGGCCTCATTGGAATTCCGCGCCTGCTCATCCGGCGATGGGAACGGTCGCCGCACAGTTTGAACGAAGCGGAGCAATCCCTCATTCAACGGCATCCGATTCTTGGCCAGGAATTCGCCGGTTTCATGGATCATCTCAATGAACTCGGCCCCGCGATTCGCGCGCATCACGAGCGATTTGACGGACGGGGTTATCCCGATGGAATCGCGCGCGAAAGAATTCCCTGGATCGCGCGTCTGCTCGCCGTCGCAGTCGCCTACGCGGAAAGCCATCTCGACGCAAAATCCGCCGCCGCGATGATCCGGCAGGGCAGCGGTTCCGCGTTTGATCCGGAAGCGGTGAAAATTTTTCTTCGCTTTTTGCCGAAAGCCGTTGTGCCGGAAAAACGGCGCGAGGTGCTGCTGTCGGAATTGCGCCCGGGAATGAAACTGGCCGAAGGAATTTACGCGGCCAACGGCGTGCTCCTGATCGCAGATGGAGAACAACTAACCGCCGCCTACATCGAAAAATTGCGGAATCACCACCGCACCAGCCCGATTTCCGAAACGTTTCTGGTTTATTGTTGATTTATGGCGAGGAGCCGGGAAATATAGAGCCATGCCTCGAAATGGCAAAGAGCCGAACCAGTCGCCTGGTTCGGCTGTGTTCTTGTATTGCATTTCAAGTTACAGCGACATGTGCGAGACGGGATCGCTCCATTCGCTTGAGCCGGTGCTGCCGCCGATGGCGCGGGCCTGGACGGTGTAGGTTGTTCCCGGCGTCAGATTCTGCAGCGTCATCCGGGATTGGGTGAAGATGCCGACAACCTGCCAACCTTCGTCGCCATGACTCATCCGCACCTCATAGGCGCGCGCGGTCGGGACG
>DASSNZ010000187.1:0-2518 GCA_035701135.1 Verrucomicrobiia bacterium | reverse complement strand
GCGTTGCTGCATTCCACCGGACATTTGAAACGGATAACTTCTGACGCGCGATTCGGGGTTGTGAATTCGCACGAGTCTCAAAAGGCGAATCACTTCGGCGTCCGTGGCTTTCGCGGGCTGATGGAGTTTCAGCGATTCCTTGATTTGCCTGCCGACGCGCGCCACGGGATTGAGAGACGCACTCGGGTCTTGAAAAACATAACTGACAACGCCGCCGCGAATGCCGCGCAATTCGGTGTTCGACATTTTCAACACGTCCGCGCCATTCAATAAAATTTCGCCGCCAACGTATCGCGCGGGCGGCGTTGGAACGAGACGCGCGATGGAAAGAGCGGTGACGCTTTTGCCGCAGCCGCTTTCGCCGACAACGCAAAGCGTTTCGCCGGAATCAATCGTGAGTGAAACGTCGTCCACCGCGCGCAGGCCGGCGTTTCCGGAAAGGAAATCGAGTTTGAGATTTTTAATTTCGAGCAACGGCATTGCGAGTGTCGGCTGATGAATTCACGCAACTGTAAGAATTCGCGCGCGACGAGGAAAGGCGGAACCGCAGTGGCGGAAGCATGAATTTTAATTGCTTCAAAGAAAATTCCGGCAAAACGCATAAATCTCTTGAACGCGCGTGGGCGGTTCTGTCAAAACGGTTGTGTGTCCGAGAGTGATTTGCCATTGGAAGTCCGAAGATTCCTGAAAGAACAAATCCGTTCGATCGAGCAGTTGGAAATCCTGTTGTTGTTGCGGGACGGCGCGGATCGGCGCTGGAATCCCGCGGAGGTTTACCAGCACGTTCGCAGCAGCGAAAGCTCGGTGGCGTGGACGTTGGAGAATCTCACCCGGCACGGATTGCTCGCGAAGTCTGATGGCGCGGAATTGTTGTATCAGTTTTCTCCTAAAAACGAGCAGTTAAGACGGACGACCGAAACCCTGGCTCATCTCTACGCCGAAAAACGTGTCCGGATTGTCGAGGCCATTTATTCCGAATACTCGGAAGTGGACGAATTCGCGAAAGCATTCCGTCTAAGGAAGGATTCCAATGGGTGAATTTGTTTACATCTTGTGCGCGCTCACCAGCATCGCCTGCACGGTATTGCTTCTGCGCGGTTACGCGCGAACGGGAATGCCGTTGTTGTTCTGGAGCGGCGCGGCCTTTTTCGCGTTTGCAATTTCAAACAGCCTGCTCGTCGCGGACCTGGTGGTGCTGCCGCAATACGACCTGCTGCTTTTTCGGCTGGCTGTGAATCTTGCCGGAGTGATACTTCTGTTGTACGGATTAATTCGCACCAATAGCTGAAATAAAAAAATGAACCAGGCGATTTCCGGAGCCATTCTGTTAGGCAGTTGGGCCATCGGGCTTTACTTTTTCCGATTCCGCCGGCGCAGCGGCGACCGTTTTTTCGCCTTCTTCGGCTGGGCATTCTGGCTTCTTGCCGTCGAGAGAATTCTTCTGCTGGCCGCCGGAGGGAACGACGAACTTAAACCTTACATTTACTCTGTCCGGTTGATTGCCTTCCTGCTGATTCTCTGCGCCATCTATGATAAAAATCGGAAGACGGCCGCGCTATCGAAGAAGGACCTTGAGGAGAAACGCGGGAAAAACTGACCAATTGAAAAACGTGGCGCGCCCGCCGCGATTCGAACGCGGGACCCTCTGCTTAGAAGGCAGATGCTCTATCCAACTGAGCTACGGGCGCTGACAGGGATTGCGGGCTTTCCGCTCCATCAACAGGAATTATCTTGCAATAAGCGCAACGAAATGTCGAGTCGGGCCTGCAATGGAAAAAAAGAATTCATTTATTAAATTGCTGCGGCAGTTTGCCGCAGTTCTTCATTTCCAACATTACGCGCAACTTAAAAATGTTAGGCAAAATATTGAGAATACGAAACCTTGAACGAATCACGACAAAATAATGAAGCTCAAAAAATGTTTAAGTTTGATTTGGTTGTTTCAACGTTTAACATGCGGACGGTTCACCCGATTTGCGCGACCGACTATGAAAACAAATTCAGCTTCAGTTCGTCTATTTCCACACCCATCCGCGCTTCTCTGCATCGCTGCGCTCGCGTTGGCTTTTCCGCTCGCGGGAAAATCAGCGGAAACGACCGGCGGATTTTTCAACGTCAGAAATTTTGGCGCGACGGGCGATGGAAAAACTCTGGACAGCCCGGCGCTTAATAAAGCGATTGAAGCCTGCGCGGAAGCGGGCGGAGGAACGGTGCTGGTTCCGGCGGGAACGTATCTGTGCGGCTCGATTCATCTGCAGAGCAATATTCATTTGTTGATTGACGCGGGCGCGACAATTCTCGGCGCGCCGCAGAACATGAACGCTTACGACGAAACCGAGCCTTACACCTTCGGCGGTTATCAGGACGGCGGGCATTGCTATTTTCACAACAGCCTGATCTGGGGCGAGAATCTCACGAACGTTTTTATTTCCGGCAATGGAATGATCAATGGCGGCGGCCTGGTTCGCAGCGATCGAATTCTGGATCGGATGTGCGGCTTCAATGATTGGCGGAATCC
>DASSNZ010000186.1:0-8258 GCA_035701135.1 Verrucomicrobiia bacterium | reverse complement strand
CGCAAGATGCGCCGGGAACTGCGGGACCGGTTTGAGAGTCTGGATCCCTTCGCGTTGAAACAAGACGTCGAAAAGCGATTGAAAAAAATCCTCCGCCGCGCGGATGTCGCCAGTCGCCCTTCGGGCGGTTCCGCTGCGCGGCAAGGTGCTGGCGCACTTTACCGCTACGCTCCACCGCCCGAAGGGCACTCCCCCGCAAGGGAGTTGACAGTTCGTCTACCATAAACAGCGAAACATACCGTGAGTCACTGACCTTCACCTCCGGTGTCTTTTTCCCATGATGCAACGGGTCTAGCCGATAACGCAAAGCTATTTTTCGGCTCCGAAGCATCAGTTCCGCTCGATTTTGAAAACGATACTTACATGCTTTATTCTGGCGATAATGCGAGTCCAGAGGTTGGGGAAACTTATTCGTTGTTTGTGATTGATAAAGCTCAGGAAATTGAATCGTCTATCACTGATCCAGCGGACGGCCATTTAGTGGCTTACTACCATGGGATCGTACCGTACCCCGCCACAATTCAAATCCCATGGGATTTTACTGATTCAGACGGCGTTACGCCTTATTCCAATGACACATATGTTGTGACGTTCACCGCATTCGATCCAACCACAATTACCATTACCAATAAAATAGAGCGGCATGGCGTCAGAAAAGCCGCTGGAAATATTCTTACCTATGAAGAAGAAGACCCCAACCTCAGCGCCGGATCCTATCTGAACTCGGAAGCCGACAAATGGGTAAACAGCCTCGCTTTCGCATACGAATCCTTGTACGATGGAGATTAGTTATCTCCGACTGCATATCAGGAATCGGACATCGGACCAAATCGGGATAATCCTCCTTTCGAATTTCCCTATAAACTGACTCATGGCAATGAGGCGACTTGGGCCGCTGAAGTCTGCTACGCACTTACAAATCTGGCTTATTCGGATTTCGGTTATTATATGGGGCATGGAAACGGCACCGAGTTGGCCGGTGGTCCGCCCGGATCGAAGTTCGTGAATAGCTATATGCCATCAACCTTGATACGGGAGTTTGTTCTTGCCCAAAATGCATGGCCAAATTGGCTGATGAGAAAGGTTGCGTTATGGGCTTGTTATACCGATTCATTCTACGAATCCACCGCCGAGGGGACGATTCCAAGTTGGCAAAAGGCATTTGGAATTAGGAACACCCATCAGCAAACCACCAGTATGATTACCAAAAATGTAGGGCTGTTTTTTTCGGGAGAACTTCCTCAAGGCGGTTACTCTGGGACTCTTGGCGGCACTTCTGTTGAAGCTGCTGTGGATTTTGATGACTTGTGGGTGAACGGTCCAAATCCGGTTCCAGGCAGTTGCGATCCAACGTACGCGTTCTCTTGGGTTCTGAATGTAACCGAGGGATTGTCTCCCGAAATCTTAAAAGGAAAACCTCTGTGGATAGGCTTTGGGTATTTGCCTTATAGCGGTGTCTATGATGGCGAGCTTATCACAAATAATGTTTCGCACATTAAACGTTGAAAACGTCTGAAAGAAATATAATTTTAAATCAGATGTTTTTTGCATCATGGCATAAATGAACCGAAATTTTGAAAAAACGTTACTTGCCGTAATTTTAATAGCGGTCGCTTGTTTCCTTTATTTCGGTTGGAGCCGGACCCAAAGCCCGAATGGAAATGGCGCGGTCGCGCAAAGAATTTCGTGTCTCAACAACTTGAAACAGATCGGTTTGGCGTTTCGTATTTGGTCCGGAGACCACAATAATCAATATCCTTTTAACGTCAGCACGAATGACGGAGGCACGCGGGAACTTTCCGCAAAAGATTCAGATGGTTTCGCGCACAACGCCGCCATTCAATTTCAAGTAATGAGCGGTCCAGAGGAACTTGGCACTCCAATACTTTTAGTTTGCCCTCACGATCATTCAAAAAAACCGGCAGCGACATTTGCGAGTCTCAAACCGGAAAATGTGACCTACCGAATTCACATAGGCACGAACGTCAACGAAGATCATGCCAAAGAAATTCTCGTAGTCTGTCCCATTGACGGGAATACCCTGTATTGTGATGGAACTGTTGTTTCGCGGAAATCGGGTGATGAAAGATCCGGCCACGCAATGCATGTGCCCTGACATATATGCCGAAAATCAGAATCGGGCTTATTTACACAGTTGTTGTCGCTGGTATCGGATTGCTCGTGGCCTTTGTCCTGACAACCAATCGTTTGGAACCAGACCAAAAACAGACTCAAAGGACGATACTGCGAAAAACTAGCGAAAATATTGCGCAACCGAACGTTTCACAAAATCGAACAAATGCCACGATCACTCCCAAGCGCAAAATTAGACTTTCAGCTTCCGATTTTTCTGAAGATGAATGGTCACAGTTTCTTTCTGATTTCAAGAGAAGATATAAGCCGGCAGTATCCAACTGGTGCGCGGCTTATGAAGGACACATTCCATTTTCATCAGATGATGTCACGCCTGGTAATTTTGTCGAACGAATCAGCAAAAACTCCTCTTTTGCTGAATATGTTTTTGTGGTAAACGGAATCACATTGGCCGTGCAAGTCAGCGGGAGCGCGGTCCGCGTGGATTACCTCAATGATCCGCGTCAGACTCGAAAGCTGGCGAGTCTTCCCGCCAAAGCGGATGCTCCAATCACAAGCATGCCTGTCTCCAGAGAGGACATGACGAAAATGCTCAAAGAGGACAGCGGAATTTCTTTCGCTCCGGCTGAAATCAGAATGAAGCCCACCGGGTTTTCAGGAAAACTTAATGGTGGCGCTTTTGTTCACGTCGGAGGCGATCCTGAAAATGGCGCTTCCTGGAAATATGACTTCGTTTTCGGGCAGGATGGCAAAATTGCTTATTACCTTAAAGGACGAGACTAACTTTTATTAAATGTGTTTTGTCGAAGCGGGAGGAATAACCGCCAATGGTGTGTTTCGTGCGATGACGCCTACCAATCTTGATTTCGTTTTGGGACCAAACGGAAAACTCGCGACATACCAACATTGAAATCTTCGAGATTTCCCATTTCCATTTCTTTGAATCACTGTTCATTCAAGGGCCGACATTGCTTTTTTTCCCGGTGCTGCCATTTTCCTTAACGGATTTTTCCGACAGAAATTTTTCACACGAAAACCAATTCAAAATGATTACGGAACTGATCAATATCGGCAGTGAATTGATGCTCGGTCGCGTGCTGAACACACATCAACAATGGCTTTGTCGCCGGCTTGCGGATCGCGGTTACGTCGTCAGCCACCAGGTTGCCATTCCGGATGTCGCCACTGAAATCGAACAGGCGGTTCGCGAAGCATTGTCGCGCGCCGATCTCGTCATCACCACCGGCGGATTGGGACCGACGTCCGATGACATCACGCGCGAAATCATTGCGCGAATGCTTGGCCGGAAATTGCGCGAGGATTCCGGCGCGCTGGCGCAAATTGAGAAATTTTTCACGCTTCGAAATCGTCCCGTGCCGGAACGCGCCCGCGTCGAGGCGCAAGCGCCGGAAGGCGCCATCGTGTTGCCCAATCCGAACGGCACCGCGCCGGGATTGGCGATGGAAATTCCGCCGGGCGATTTTCGATCCGGCAAAAATTCAGGCTGGCTCATCATGCTTCCCGGTCCGCCGCGCGAGTTGCGTCCAATGTTCACCGATTTCGCTCTGCCGCTCGTTGAACGTTCGCTTCCGGTTTCCGAACCATTCGTTTGCCGCACGTTTCACATGGCGGGCGTTCCCGAATTGACGGTTCAGGAAACGATTGAGGAGCCGTTGCGCGACTTGATTTCGGCGGGCCTTGAAATCGGCTACTGCGCCCGGCCCGGACAGGTGGACGTTCGATTTGTCACGCACGGAACAAACGCGGAAAAATTGGCGCGCGACGCTGAAACAATTCTTCGATCGCGGCTGAACGCGCAGGTTTATGGCGAGGAAGAAGACGCGATTGAAAACGTAATTGTCCGTTTGCTGACCGAACGCGGAGAAACGCTCGCGCTGGCGGAATCCTGCACCGGCGGTTGCATTGCGAACCGGATTACGAATGTCCCCGGCGCGTCGGCGATTTTGAAAGGCTCGTTTGTCACTTACAGCAATGAAATGAAGCAGCGCGCGCTGGGAGTTCGAGTTGAAACGCTTTCAACTTTCGGCGCGGTGAGCGAAGCCGTTGCTCGCGAAATGGCCGAAGGCGCGAGACGAATTGCCGAAAGTGATTACGCCATTTCAGCCACGGGAATCGCCGGGCCTTCCGGCGGGTCGGAAGACAAACCGGTCGGAACGGTTTTCATCGCACTGGCGTCGCGGGAAAAAACGGAGGTCTGGAAAATGTTCAATCCGTGGGACCGAACGACATTCAAAGATGTGACGGCGCAGCAGGCGCTGGATTTTCTGAGACGCAGAATTTCCAATGTTTAAATTCAGCGAAATCGCCTGCGGATAAAATCTCACGCAAATCAGCGAACGCAAGCGCTGCAAAAATGAGCGGCCAGAACTTCTTGCGATTTCCCGCTCGGGCTCAATTCATTCCAGCGACAAATTGACCGTCGTGCAAAAAACAATCGGTCCAGCACGAACGAACAATATTTTTTTCATAAAAAAGATCGAATGCTGGAAATCTCTTTTGCGCGGTCCATTCCTGCAGAGCGAGGAAAATCGGAATGAGCAATCAATATGAACCTTTCGATTTTTGAAAATTTTTTGGGTCCGTGAAAAATATTTCGCGCCACCACAAAACGGTTAGGCGAAGACCCCATTTTCCCAGAGTGACGTTGCTTTAAAGTTGTCCTGTTGTGGACATCACCGGAACATATTTTCGCACCTGGTCCAAACGGAAGGAGAACAGATCATGAACTACCAGAAAGACCTGCCGCAGCCCGTCCATCTCCAAGGCATTCACAAAGGCGAGGAGGCCGTTTTCGAAAGAGGACCGGAACCGGGACGCCACGGACGCAAAGATTATCATTATCGCACGGCGCGCGATGCCACGAGCGTCAACGCCGCGGACCGCGAACCAATTCATCCCGCGATGCCGAATATTCCGCCCGCGTAATCCTGCAATTCTGAAAACCACATGAAGGCGTCCCCGCCTTCGTTCTCCTGGATGAATTCAAATTCAAGCGCGCAACAAAGCATGTTTGCCATGCTTCGGAAATTCGCGCAGCCGCGCGGCCAGGCGGAGCGATGCGAATTTTGCAGTCTTGAATTGAATTCGGAACACCGGCACGTGCTGGAAACGGCGACCCGAAAAATCTCCTGCGCGTGCGATTCGTGCGCGCTGCGATTCGACAATGTCGTCGGCCAATGGAAACTCATTCCCCGCGATGCGCGCCGCCTGCCGGATTTTCAAATGACCGATCCGCAATGGGAAAGTTTTTCGCTACCGATTAACCTCGCATTTTTCTTTCACAGCACGCCCGCGAAAAAAATCATCGCGTTGTTTCCAAGTCCCGCGGGAGCGACGGAATCGCTGGTCCAACTCACGACATGGGAAACGCTGGTTTTGGAAAATCCCGTTTTGTCCGAAATCCAATCGGATATCGAAGCGCTGCTCGTCAATCGCCTGAACAGTTCACGCGATTATTTTCTCGCGCCGATTGATGTCTGTTTCGAACTCGTCGGGATCATTCGCCTGCATTGGCGCGGGCTTTCGGGTGGCGAAAAAGTCCGGACGGAAATCGAAAAATTTTTTGCAAAACTGAATTCCGCGGCGCGCGTGATTCGAATCGCTGCGAATGAAGAGGTGGCACATGCCTGATTTGAATTTTCAAATTACGGGCGTGGAACCCGCCGCAAATGGACTGACGCCGTTGCTGCATTTCAAATTGCAAATCAGCAACTCGCCTTCGACTGAAATAATCCAGGCCGTGCTGCTGAACGCGCAGATTCAAATTCAATGTCCGCAGCGCGGATACACGCCGGCGGAAAAAGAAAAACTCGTGGAACTTTTCGGCGAACCGGAACGCTGGGGACAAACGCTGCGCAACAAACTTTGGGCGCACACCAATGCGACGTTCGGCACGTTCAGCGGCGGCGCGGAAATTGTTTTGCCGGTTTCCTGCACGTTCGATTTGAACGTCGTCGCGACGAAATATTTTTACGCGCTGGGCGGCGGCGACGTTTCGCTGCTGTTTTTATTCAGCGGCTCGGTTTTTTACGCGACGCCGGATAAGCGCCTGCAGGTCGAGCGCATTTCGTGGAACAAGGAATGTGTTTACCGGATGCCGGTAAACGTCTGGCGCGAATTGATGGACCGGCATTATCCGAACAGCGCATGGCTCTCATTGCGGCGCGACATTTTTGAACGGCTCTGCGCGTTCAAACGCGAGAACGGAATCGCAACCTGGGAGGAAACCGTTGAGCGGCTGTTGAGAGAAACGGAAATTCCAGGTTCCAGGCCCAACCTTTCAAATTCCAAACTCCAAGTTCCAACGATTCAAAACTCGGAATTCAAAACTCAAAATTCAAAACTTCCCGAGGAGGTGGTCGCATGAACGCGCCGCTTCTGGAAAAAATCGTCAACGCGGTACTTTACGAAGGTTACATTCTTTATCCGTATCGGGCTTCGTCGAAAAAAAATATGCGCGAACGATTCACGTTCGGGCGCGTTTATCCCGAAGCGTACAGCGCGGCGCAAAACGGATTGGAACCGTGCGTGATGCAGACCGAGTGCCTGATTGAAACCGGCGATGACGCGGCGCTGCTCAATATCAGCGTGCGTTTTCTGCATCCGATGGCGCGTGAAATGGGCTTGCTCCCCGGCCTGCCGGAAAATTGGAACACGACCGTTGAGCCGCAATTCCAGGTGGTTCCCGAATTGCGCGTGGACGGAGAATTGCATCAGACATGGATGGAAGCCGTCGAACGCGAAATCAAAATTCCGACGCTGAAACTCGACGGTAATTCTTCGCCTCAAAAATTTCCGTTTCATTTTCCGGCATCGAAAACCGTTCAGCCGGTTCGCAATCACGAAAATCAAATCGCGGGTGTTCTCGCGCGGCATCAGGATTCGCTCGAAGGCATCGTCGAAATTTCGATTAAATTGATACAACCGCGCGTTTTCAAAATTGCCTCGCGCATTCTGAACCGGACGCCGATGGACGCGACGGAATTGGACGACGCGGAAAAAGTTTCCATGAGAACGTTCGCGTCGGCGCACACGATTCTTTCAATCGAAAGCGGCGAATTTATTTCGTTGATGGATCCGCCGCCGGAATTTCGCGACCTCGCCCGCGCGTGCAAAAATATTTGCGCGTGGCCGGTGCTGGTCGGCGACGAGGAAAAACGCGAGCGCGACACGATGCTGTCGTCGCCCATTATTCTTTACGATTATCCGAAAATCGCGCCGGAAAGCGCCGGGACGCTGTTTGACGGAACGGAGATAGACGAAATTCTCACGTTGCGGATTTTAACAATGACCGACGATGAGAAAATCGAGATGCGCCGCGTGGATGAACAGGCGCGCCGCCTTCTTGAACGTACGGAAAATCTGCCGGGCGATTCGCTGTTGAGAATGCACGGAACAATGCGCAAAACGCAAACCGGCGAAACTCCCGCCTCGCCAATCGAGTTCGACGATTTTTTTGGAGCAAACACGAAATTGAAGGGCGTGAACGTCGGCGGAATTTTCTTGCAGGCCGGTGATCGCGTTCGCGTCCGGCCAAAAACGCGCGCGGACATTCTGGACATGGCGTTGGACGGGAAAACGGCCATCGTCGAAGCCGTCGAGCAGGACCTGGAGCGGAAAATTCATCTCGCCGTGATTTTCGAAAACGATCCGGGGAAAGATCTCGGGCTGATGCGGCAGCCAGGGCATCGTTTTTTTTACGGCGTGGACGAAGTGGAACCGTTGCGCGCCGAAGAATCGCAAATGACCGGAGGCGCGACATGACGGAATTCATTTCACCGCGATTGGAATCGCGATTAGCGGCGACGCGGGTTTTCAAATCCGCCGCGCGCGTTCCAAAATTTTCGATTGCGGTGACGAAGTGGACGATGTCGGAGTGGAAACCGGTCATTCACCGGATTCGGCAAAACGCATCTCACGAAAAACCGGAGGAACAATGAAACGGATTCTCGTGGCCGGCATTGGAAATATTTTTTTTGGCGACGACGCATTCGGTTGCGAGGTGATTCGGGAATTGGCCAAACACGGATTGCCGGACGGCGTAGAGGCGATTGATTTTGGAATTCGCGGTTACGATCTGGCGTATGCGATTGCGGGAAGTTTTGACGCTGTGATTCTGGTGGATGCGACGCCGCGCGGCGGCG